>JAHFIF010000077.1 GCA_023246535.1 bacterium | reverse complement strand
GTCTTTCCCTGACGGCGAGCTTCGTTTTCACCGTGATGCCAGCGGTGTTATTAATGGCGTTGAGGCGAATTTTACGTCATCGGGAAATCCCACGGTTAAAGTATTCAAGGACAATTGGGTGACAACGGCGATGGAACACGATACCAGCTCGAATTTTGCGTTGACACGGTCGGTCTTGGAGGGGCGGGCGCGTAATCTCCTTAACCATAGACGGGCCCTGGAAAAAATGCTGACTGGCGGCGGCGCTAATCCTGAGAAGGTGAAATTTTTGCAAAAATCGATTAAGTTAATGTCGAAAATGCTGACCGACAAATACGGCGACATTATAAAACCAGAGTTCTATCCTCATTTGGCTCCATAAACGCGACCGTCGCAAAGTTGGCTAGGATAAATAACCAAAGATCAAGAAAACGGCTCTCCTAAACGGCGGGCTGTTTTTTGTTGTAAGAAGTTGTATTGCAAACCGTCTGCGTAATTGCCTTAAATCTTAATTTAGTCGCCCATGGTTTGAACCAAATCATGCCCACGGTTCGTAATGGTAATAGTGCTAATCATTTATCTGCAAAAATATGATGAAATTCAAAACAGCTCACTTTATCGCCGGCGCGGTCATTGTTACCGCGGTGGCGCTGCCGATTGTCACAATGGCGCAAACGCCCGGCGCTCATGCTTTCGGCGGCCGAAACAAAATGCACACCAGCATGATGGCGAGCAACATGGTCTTTGGCACGGTTACGGGCATTAGCGGCACGACGCTGACCGTCACCGACGCCAAGGGCACGGTTTATGCGGTTGACGCCAGTTCCGCCAAGATCGACCCCGGCATGGGCGGTACGGGCTTGAGCATTGCCAATGTCGCCATCGGCGACAAGGTCGTTGTCACCGGTCCGGTGACCGGTACAAACGAAACGGCCAAGATGATCATTGATCGCTCCATGAACGGCCGCAATATTTTTAGCGGCAAAGTAACAGCCGTCAGCGGCTCGATCATCACGATCGATTCAATGGTCGGCAAGACAAAGAATACTTACATGGTTGATGCCTCGGCCGCTGTTCTGTCGAAGGGTATGGGCAAGGGAACGCCGACGACGATCGCGATCACCGACATTGCCGTCGGTGACCAGATCTTTGCGATCGGCACCTTGAGCGGTACGAACGTTACCGCCACTTCGGTTCGCGACATTAGCCGGCCGGGCATGCATAAGAATAAAGAGGAAAATAAGCCGCCGATGACCAAACCGATCAATTTATTCAGCGGCACGGTTACCGACGTCACCGGTTCAACGATCACCATGACCGGTTTGAACAAGACCGTTTATACGGTGAATGCCGCGACGGCGACGTTCACCAAAGGCATGGGCAAGGACGCCGCGACCATCACGCTTTCCGACATCAAGGTCGGCGACCGGATCTGGGCGACCGGCGACCTGAGCGGAACGACCGTCACGGCTACCTCAGTGCGCGACCTTGGGCAAATGACCAGGAAGGTCCATGGCGTGCATCGCGGCCCGGGAAACAACTAGCGATCGAACATCGCGTTAACCTAGGCGCTTCCAGCAAACCCCCGCTCTTTAACAGCGGGGGTTTGTATTTTTTCAGGCCAGTCGCCCGCTAACATGTCAGATGACGATAAACGCGAAAAATGCCATAATAAAGACATCTATGAAAAAAATGACATTGTCTCTGCTTATATCGGTAATTTTAATCGCCGTCGGGGCGGCGGCATTTTTCGTCTTTAGGCCGGCGCTCTTGGTTACCAAGACGGAAAAGCCAAGCCGGGCGATCCCGGAATATTTACCCAATCCCGATCCTGCCGGCGTCAGCTTGATCAGAGAAAGCTACGGTACGGATGGCCTGGAAGTGCCGGGCTTGTCGAAAGAGGACCTTAAAGATCCGGCAAAGGTTGCGCGCGCCTATGTTGATAAATACGGCGCTTCATTCGGCATCACCGATCCCGACAAGGAGCTGGCCATGAGGGTTTCCGATTCCAGGACCGGTGAAGGCGTTGGGGTGATGTTCAGCCAGATGTACCGCGGTCTTTGGGTGCGCGGGTCGGCTTTCACCGTATTGGTCAGCGCCGACGGCCGCGTTTTTCTGGCCACGGGTTCTTTTGTGCCCGGCTTGTCTTTGGATATCGTTCCCAAAATGACGGCAAAGCAAGTCGATTCCCTCCTCGAAAAACAATATCCCGGATCCAAAAGGAGTGATATCGGCGGATTGCAGGTGCTGGTGGGATATGGCGCGCCTCGTCTCATTAGGATAATCTCGGTAGTGCCGCCGCGCTTCTCCTCCGGCTACTCGGCGATAATCGATGTTAATTCGGGAGAAATATTGGCGGCCATTTCTGATGTTCTCTAACCAGCTATTCCATGGATAAAGTTTTTTCCGTTTCCGAATTCGTCAGCGAAATTAACGCCCTTTTGGCCTTTCCCGTGGCCATTGAAGGCGAGGTTTCGGGTTTTAGCGTCAACCAGGGGCGGTGGGTGTTCTTCAGTTTGAAGGACGAAAAGGAAGAAGCCATTGCGCCCTGCTTCATGGTGCTGCAAAACCTAAAAACGCCGGTTGAGGACGGCATGCGCGTGCGCGTTTACGGCAGCCCGCGCGTCCATACCAAAAGCGGCAAGTTTTCGGTGACCGTCGAACGCGTCGAACCGGTGGGGGAGGGGGCGCTCAAACGCGCCTTTGAACTGATGCGCAAAAAGCTCGAGTCCGAAGGCTTGTTTGCCTATGACCGCAAGCGCGCCATCCCGCGTTTCCCCGAGCACATCGGCCTGGTGGCTTCGCGCGAATCGGCGGCGTGCGGCGACTTCATCCGCATTTTGAACAATCGTTGGGCCGGCGTCACCGTTCATCTCCGCCATGTGCAGGTCCAGGGCGAGGCGGCGCGCGCCCAGGTTTCGGAAGCGATCAATTATTTTTCTACGCCCGAAGCGCCGGCGGTCGACGTCTTGGTCGTTGTTCGCGGCGGCGGCTCGCTGGAAGACCTGCAAGCCTTCAACTCCGAGGATGTGGCGCGCGCGATCTACGCCAGCCGCGTGCCGACGGTGGTGGGCGTGGGGCATGAACGCGACGAGAGCATCGCCGATTATGTCGCCGACGTGCGCGCTTCAACCCCGTCGAACGCCGCCGAGCGCGTCGTGCCGGACAAGCGGGAGATCGCGCTCCAGCTTGAGGCGGCGGCCGACCGCGTTGCCTCGCTCTACGAGGCCTTGCTCGTCGATCACCAGCATCGGATCTCGGTCTCGGTCAATGCGATTTTTAGGGTCCTGACCGGCCAAACCGACCGCTATTTCAACCTTTTGTCCATCCTGAAAGTTCATCTTGGACGCTTTGGCGACCGGCTGGTACACTATAAGAATGCCGTCGATCTTTTAAGCCGGACCGTGGCCAACCTCAACCCCGAACGCTTGCTCGCCCGCGGCTACGCCATCGTGAGGAGCGGCGGCGCGATCGTCAAAGACGCCTCGCGCCTGAAAAAAGGCGACGCCATGAACGTTCGGCTGTCCAACGGTTCGGTCGAGGCGACGGCGGAATCAATCAATCTTTAATTGCAGAATTAGAAATTCGTCATTCGGAAAATATGTCTGTGAAAAAAACCGACAAAGCCAGTTTTGGAACTTCCTTCGCCGAGCTGGAAAAGATCGTCGCCAAGTTCGAGAACGAGGAAGTCGATCTTGAAGAAGGTCTTAAGGATTTTGAGCACGCGCTCGTTTTGGCGCGGACGCTCAAGGAGCGGCTTTCGGGCGTCGAAAACAAGGTCGTCGAGATAAAAAAGAAATTTAAGGACGTGGTTGATGAAGGGGCTTCGGGCCAACCGTCGCTCGGCGTTTAATTCGCATCCTAAAATCTAAAAAACCAACCTAAAACTATGAAGCTCCTTCGAACCATTGTCGCGGTGCTCGTCGCGTATTTGGTCGCGTACGTTTGTCCGCCGACCGCCCCGGTCCAGCTCGCCGGCGTCATCGTGCTGCCGGTCGTCGTCATTTTTGCCGTTCTCTTTGGCGTTCTCGTCTTTGTCGCCGTCGATCGCCGCGAGCGGCTCAAAGAAGCGGTCGCCATCGAGCTGAACAAGATGCGCCGCATCTATCATTTGGGCAAGAACCTGGGCACGGCGCCGCACTTGCGCGGCTGGTTCACCGACCTGCACGGTTTTGTTTACGACTATCTCGGCGGTTTTGAAAAGTACGATCTCTCCGAGTACGACAAAGGCAACGCACTCTTCCGCCGCATCGCCTATCACGTCTACACCGTTCCCGATCTGCGCGAGGTCAAAGAACAGGTCTTGTACACCGAACTGCTGGCCGCGACCGCGCTGGTCTCCGACGCGCGGCAGCGGATCGTCACGCTGCACAAGAACGGCTTTACCAAGAGCCACTGGTTCGAATTTTTGGTTATGTTTTTGGTGTTTGTCGCGACGGTCGTCGCCGGCACTGCCGATCAGGCGCTGTCGCGCTTTGCCAGCGCCAATATTTTGGCCACCGGCGCCATCCTGGCCATGTTCTTCGTCGAGCATGACGCCTTCACCAAAGACGAAGATCGCGAACTGGCCAAGGAATACGTCAAGGATATCGCGCGGCTGGAGCTGCGCCGCGGCTAGTTGATTGGCTGCAAAACTAAAAACTCCTCGAGCCATCGGGGAGTTTTTGAAATATAAAACAAGCCCCAACCGAGTTGGGGCTTGCGAGGAAGCGGGACTAGAGGCGCGCGATGATCCAAGGGATCACGAGGAGCGCGCAAATGATCGTATTGGAACTGGGGTAGAGGCGGGCTTCGAGTTTCCAGGATTTCGCCGCGATGAGGGCGAGGATGTTGGCCACGAGGAAGCCGGTGTTGGGAATGACGGGGCTGGCCGCGGGAAATTTCCAGGTGAGGACCACGAAGGGGATGAAGGAAATTGCCGAGGCGGCGACGGCGAAAGCAAGGGCCAGCTTGTTGCTGCTCGTGAGCAGCAGGATGATGCAGGTAAGGACCAAGGCGGCGATCGCGGTATCAAACCCCGACCAGCCGTAGCGGCCTTTGACGATCAGCGTGACCGCGGTTGCCGTGGCGCCGATCGCGTAGCTCATCGCCACGCCGGGGTTGTTTCCGGACTTCCAGGTGGTGTAGCTGGTGATCCAGCCAAGCGTGCCGAGGAGGGCAAAGGTGGAAATCGACAGTCCTTCACCGGTCCCGGCGGCGGTCATGATGATCAAATATAGGTAGGAAACACCGGCGATGGCAACGCTGAGAAGGTCGAGCTTCTTTTTCAAGGTTTATACCTCTTTTTTGGTGGTTGGGAATGGACGATCAACAGAGAATAATAGCATGAAATGGGGAAAATGTCAAGAATTTACGGTCATAATTGGCGGAATATTGACGAAAGGTACAATCTCCTGTATTATCGAGGCACAAGGATTTAAGTCCTTGCCACAGACAGCAGGTAGGCTCGGTTTGAGCCGTTAATTCCGCAAGGATCCTGCCGAGGCAAAAGGTCGATTTCCGTCATTGGCGGAGACTTTGTCTGTGGTTTCTCTAATAGAGAACCACATTTTTGTTATGGCCAAAACACGGCTACAGAAAGAACAGACGCTCGCTGAACTTCAGGGTTACTTCGGTTCCATGAAGTCGGCGGTGTTCGTCAATTACCAGGGTCTTAAGGTGAAGGAAGCGGACGAATTGCGCCGCTCGGCTGACAAGGAAAAGGTCAGCTACACCGT
>JAHFIF010000076.1 GCA_023246535.1 bacterium | reverse complement strand
GGCCGAGAGGTCGTCGCGCCGCGTGACGGTCAGCGTGAAAGTTTGATCGTCGCCGGGCACGGCCTCTTCCGGCGCGACGAGCGCGGCGGTCACCGCAGCGTCGGCGATCTTTGACGACCAGGTCGCCGGTTTTTCAAAATCGGCGTTAAAGTTGGCCGGGCGGTAAGTGAGCGAGGCCTGGAGCGCGATCGGCGCGCCAACGGCGTCGAGAACGCGGGCTTTCAAAACGATCGCGCCGCCGGCATTGGCCGCCACGGTGCCGATGTTCCATGAGGGCGAGCGCGTCCCGGCATCGACGAGTTGGGGATCGGAGGAGACGACGGTTATGGAAAGCGGTAGGTTGAGGGTTAGCGCCGCCCGGGCCAGCGGAATGTTCTCGTTGTTCTGATAATGGATCGTCCACGTTCCGACGTCGCCGACGCGCGGCGCCTGCGGTCCGTCGATGGCCACCGTGATGTTGTCGCCGTAGCGCGCGCTGCCGCCAAAACGCATGATCCCCGCCCAAGTGATCCCGGCTAAAATAAAAAGGCCGAGCACGATCATTGCCACCTTGGGCCAGCGGCCGGTTCTTTTTACCCGCTCGAAGGTCGAAAAGTCGGTCGGCTCGCCGTTCTCGTCATTTTCGTAAATGGCCTGCAATTCGCGGCCGATCTCGGTTTTGGTAGCCGCGCGTTTTTTCTTCAAAGGGATGTTCTCCTCCATAGTTATTAGGGTCCTAAAAGCTAAAACCTAAAGCGAAAGTTATTTTGCGATGATCGCGCCGATGATCTTGTCGGTGTTCAAGTCGCTGGTATAAGACCAGCCGTCGGGGGCGGCAATGCCTTCGGGCGAAGCGTATGACGGATACCAATTGGCCGGCAGTTTGAGCGACGAACTTATTTCGGTCGCTTCGGCGCCGGATTGCTTGGTCATGATCAGGCCGAACGGCGCCGCGGGCGCGGTGACTGCCGCCAAGCCGTATTGTTGCGCCAAGTTCGGCGCCGGGGCGACGGGGTCGACGGTGAAGGGGAGCGTGTAGTCGAAAGAAACGGTCGAGCTGGCGCCGGGATCGGTCTGCGTCCAAACGCCGTAGACGGTTCGGCCGAATTCGTTATTCACCGCCGCGCCGCTATTTGGGTCGTGCAGAACGGCGCCGGTCACGTCGGCGAGCGTTTTGTCGGGCGCGCAGCCTTCGGGCGGCGTATCGAAGAACGAAACCGCCGGCGGTTTGATGTCGCCGCCGGCCTTGATGAGCCGGCTGCCCTCCGGCACATAGACGCGCAGGTAGGTGACGTTGCGCACGCCGGTGAATTGATCGCCCTTGCGGCCGTTATGCGTCAGCGTCACGGTAACATGGTCGGTGACGGTTCCGTTGTCATTGATGACGCTGGCGTGGCTGATCTTCGTCGCCATGACCGCGTCGGTCTTGGCGCCGGCAATGTTGGCGCGGACGAGTTCGAACGAATCAAAACCCTGGGGAACGGGATCGATATGTCCGGTCCAACCGAGTTCGTCAAAGGCCTGCTCCTCGCTGTCGTTGGCAAAGGACATTTGAATGTCTTTTTCCTGAAGGGCTTTGGTGAAAATTCCCAGCGTGCGAACCGCTTGGTCGCCGCTCCCCGACATGATTTTTTGCAGGACCAGCGGCATCAGGTCGGCAATGAATTGTTTCGGTTTGCCGCTCGCGCGCGCCGTCGGACTCTCGACGATTTCTTGCGCCGTTTTCAAAACCGTCGTGCTGGTGGCGGTTATGCCGTAGGCGGGCATGTTGATCGGTCCGACCGCGTCCAAAAGATCGGCCAATACCGGCGCGTTAAGCGCGATAACGCCGTCGACCGATGGGCCGGAGCTTTGATTGTAGAACCAGGTCAGTTTTTTGGCGCTGGTCGGAAAATCGGGGAACCAGTTGGCGTCCTGAAATTCCCATTTGGCGCGAACCAGGCGCAGCGGATCGGGCGAGAGCACGCTGGCCTTAAGCGACCCCTGCAGGTCGTAAGAACCGCCGGCCGGAACCTCGACGGCTTTGATCGCGCCGCGGTCAACGTCGACGAGCGCGAAAGAGCCGATAAAGCCGCCGGTCGGGCGCAGCTCGGCGTTGTTTTGGAAAATGACCAAATAGCGGCGCGTCTGCGTTTCGCCCAAGACCGCGCGCGCGGCGGGCGCGACCTTGATAAAGGCGTTCGTCAGGTCGTTGATCGCGGAAACTTTGCTTTTAAGCGAGGCCAGGTTGCCTTCGACGCCGGACGGGAGCGCATCGGCGCTGTCGAGCTCGCTTTGCGCCAGCGTCAAAAGCGGCTGGGCTTGTTGCGCCAACTCTTCGGCGCGCGCCAGCTTGGCTGTGAGGTCGAGCGACGGGTCGTTGACAAAGTCGAGGGAGCGCGTGAGCAGCGCGGCGGCGGTGGCCAGATTGCTGCCGGCGTCGAGAAGCGCTTTTCCGGAGCGGAACATGCCGCCGACCTGCGGGGCGTTTTCAAGCAGCGCGTTGGCGACATGGCCGAGGTCGGTCACGGATTGGCGCGCGGCGGTGATGGCCGTTTGCGCGTCGGCAAGCGACGAGGTGCCGTTAAGCACGCCGAGGGCGGTGGTGTTGGCATTTTCGGCGCGGGTTTTGATCGTTTCCAAGGCATGCCAGGCGTTTAGTCCTTGAAGCGGCAAGACAATGGCCAGCGAGGCGCCGGCAAAGGAGACCAGGGCGCGGCGCAGGCTGAACGGGCGCTTGGTTTTGATGAACAAAGGTTTGACCGGTTGGGTTTCCGCCGCTGGCGCGTAAACGGGCGCGTCAGGGACTTCGATCGCGGCAACGACCGCTTCATTTTTATCGGAAATTTCCGGCGCTGCCGGCGCGATCCGGTCGGGATCGAATTTATCGACAGCGGCCATGCCCAGCGCGAGCGGCCAGACGGCAAGCTTGCCAGCCCCGACGACAACGGCTTTGGCGATGGAAAAGAGAAAGCGTCCGAAGGCGACGATCGTGAGTTGGTCGAACGTCCGGTTGATGTTCGGCCGGCCGGAAATGGTGCGCGGCACGGTGACGCGCGTCAGCGTCGGTTGTTCGCTCTTGGCTTTTTTCTTTGGCGCGCCGCTCGGCCGGCTCATGGTGATCGCACGCAGGTCGACCAGGTGCGGCGAGGGGGCGTTGGGCGTGTTTTTTATCAGGAACGGTCGCGCTGTAATTTTGGGAATGAAAGGCGTGGTCGGAGCGACGAAAAAAGACATCGGCATCGCCGTTTTTGCGGTCTTTTTAGCTCGTGAAACTCGCGGCTTGGGATTAGCCGCGCCCTTCCTTGGCATAGTCGACCATTCTAACACGATTTTTGACGGTCAAGTAGTGGAAAACACGAGGTGCGACCCCGGTCGGCGCCGCTTGGGGAGGTCGCGCCTCGGTCAGGGGTTTATTTTGGGAAAAAAGCGTTTAAATAAACGTTAATTTTTAAATTTTGCGTATTCGCGCTGGACCAATTCGGAAATATTCTTTTGAAATTTTGCGGTTGAGAAATTTTCCGCATGGCGGCGGATCGCGAGCGGGTCGAATTTTTGCGGTTTGAGATCCAAAAGGCGGTCGCCCAAGGTTTCCCAGTTTTGTTCGTCGATGAGTTCGCCGGTCACGCCCGGGATGACGGTTTCGAGCGCGCCGCCGGCGGCATAGGCGACGACCGGCCGGCCGCTCGCCATGGCTTCGACCGCCGTAATGCCAAAGTCTTCTTCTTGCGGATTGATGAAGGCAAGACAGTCGCGGAAAAGTTCGGATTTTTCCCGGTCCGAGACGGCGCCGACGAATTGGACGCAGGGTTTGGCGCGCCGCCGCAGGTCGTCGAGCGCCGGGCCGTCGCCAAAGACCTTGAGCGGGATGCCCAGCCGCGAGCAGGCGTCAACGGCGATGTCGAAGCGTTTGTAATGCGCGGCCCGGCCGCCGATCAAATAATAAGAGCCGGGCTTGTTCGAGACGCTGAATTTTTCCAGTTCGACCGGCGGGTAAATGACTTGCGAATTGCGGCGGTAATATTTTTGGATGCGGCGGGCGACGGCGCGGGAGTTGGCGATGAATTCGTCAACGCGATCGGCGGCCGCTTTGTCCCAAAGGCGCAGCCGCGGCAGCAGCGAACGGACGGCGGCTTTGACGACCGGGCCGCGTTTGAGGTCGGCCAAATACGAATGCGTGTCGCTCCACAGATAACGGGTCGGCGTGTGGCAATAACAGAGATGCAGCGCGTGTTCGCCGGTCACCACGCCTTTGGAAAAGCTCGATGACGACGAAATGATCACGTCAAAGCCGGAGAGGTCCAAGCTCTCGACGGCGTTGGGCATGAAGGGCAAGAACCATTGGTAATGCTCGACCGCGCCGGGAATTTTTTGCAGCCAGCTGGTGCGGATATCGCGGCCGAGGAACGCCGCGTTGGCGCGTTCTTTGTCGTGGAAGAGCACGAAGGTCGGGGCTTGCGGATACAAATCCTGCAGCGCCGCGAGCACCCGCTCCGCGCCTCCGTCCTGCACTAAATGGTCGTGTACCAAAGCAATTTTCATGGCCATACCTTACTATATTTCGCTTTAAAACCACAAGGCGGAATTATTGACAGGCGGTATTTTTCGTGTTAATTATTGCCTTCGGTTCCAAACGGTCTCGCGGACCTTAACAACGAACGATCGGGGAATAAAATGACAGAAAAGAATGAAATTGTTGTCGCGGCCAAGCGGTCGCGGAGCATGGCAGTGCTCGCCTGGTTTGCCAGGCCGGTGCCGCTGTTCATCCTGTGTTTCGCGGTCAACTTGGTGCTTCAAGTCAAATGGGAGCCGGTGAATTGGGGCGTGGCCATGATCTGTTGGGCCGCCTTGATGCTCATGACGCTCGCGGCGCTCATGCTGGCGCATACCGAAACGAACGGTTGGTGGAAAAAGATCCATCGGTTCGTTACACCGCTCCAGATTCCGCTGCCGGTGCTCTTGTGCGCCTTCATCTTTCCGACCAGTCTCGGCTTTTCTCGCGCCAAAGACGTCTGCGGGGTCGAGTGCAATTCATGGTCGGCCATTTTGATTCGCGCGAATGCGAAAACCCAAGAGATTGCCGAGGTCATGACCGTCCCGCAGTGGCGCTGGCGTCCGTGTTGGACGGCGGCTTGCGCGGCGGCCGTTTCGCTCACCGAAATTTCATTCGACGTCGGCGTTGAATTCAATTCCAAGGAGGGCGATCCGTTCTCCGCCGAGGCCTCTTTCAACACCGCGCTGACCACTGACGAAAAATCGCTGGTCGCGTACGTCAAAGGCTATCCGTTCGACCGCCGCAATCAACCGTCGATCGACGACGCGTTGCACAAAGCGGCGCGCGCGTGCGTGCAGAGGAACATGGCGCAATACGGCACGCGCGAGATCGTGTTGGGCAAAACAAATGTCGATTGCGGACAAGACCAGGACCGGACCTTGCCGATGAGTTTCAGTTTTACGAAGCTCAGCGTCCGTCCGCCGCCGGCGCTGGTGGCGATTGCGGCCGCTCGTTAGCAAGTCACCGCATGCTAAGGCGACGGTTTCGACCGCCGCCTTTTTTCATACGCGAGCATTGACTTTTGGGCGGTTTTTTGCTATTCTTTGCTGTTTGGTTCTTTTAAACCAACGGAAAGGAAAAGCAGAATGCGCTCACTATTGTTCATGATTTTGATAGCGCTGGTTGCTTTTCCCGCAACCGCCAAACCGAAAAAGACCGTCGACGTTTTGTCACAGCCGTGGATCGATGAAGCGAAAAGCATT
>JAHFIF010000075.1 GCA_023246535.1 bacterium | reverse complement strand
ATCACGCCGTCTTTGAGCGGTCGCACGGCGACGATCGTGTCCGGTGTGCGCCCCAACATTTCCTTGGCCTCTTTGCCGACGGCCATGATCTTTTTGTCGACGGTCGAAATGGCCACCACCGACGGCTCGTTAACGATAACGCCGCGCTTTGGCACGTAAACCAAAACGCTCGTCGTCCCCAGGTCGATGGCGATCTTCTTGATGAACATAATTTAGAAACCGATTTTGAACTGCCGATCCACGGTTAGGTCCGTCGAGAGCGTATACCGGTCATCGCCCCAATTTGCGCGGCTCTCGGGCGGCGTGGCGGATGCGACTTTCTTACCAAAATCAAGGCTCAAAGTCAACGGCACGGCAATTGTTCCCGGCTGTTTTTGCACGTTGAGGCTGTAATTTCCCGCGCCGGCGGCGGCCACGATCGAAGCCGGCAAACGGTAAGTGAACGACAGGGTGCGGGTTTCCCCGGGCTCGACCGAAAGGAAGGCGCCGAACGAGCGCAGGCCGAGTTCGTCGACAGTGTCGACCCGGCCCGGCGTATGCCGCGGGTCCAAGATCTTGTCGTTCGTCATCGCGCCCGCGAACGAGACCAGCTCGCTGCCCGGCGGCACGTAGATGCGCGTATAGGTCCGATAGCGCGTCGTCTTCCAGCTAAAACCGCCGTGGTTGGTATAGGTCAGGTTGACCGTCGCCGTCAGTCCGCCGGAGTCGGGCTTGAACGAATAATCGATGGCGCGGCTCATGACGCTGTCGGTCTTAAGCGCGGCCAAGTTTGCATCGACGACCATGAGGAAGTCGTTGGCCGGGGCGCGGACGGCGCCGTCCCAATTGCGCGACGCGGCAAACGCGGCAACGTTCGGGTCGAACGAAGCGATGAGCATGTGCTTTTCGTCGAGACTGCGAACGAAGGCGTTAACCACCAGCTGCCATTTGTCGTTCGGCAAAGCCGCGACGCGCGCGAACACTTCGGACGCCAGCGCGATCAAAATGTCTTTGCGTTGCGACACCGGCAAACCCTTGGCGTCGAAACCTTTTTCCACCTGATACTCGATCTCGTCGGTGACGTTCTCCGGCGTGAAGGTCGAAGCGCCGATCGTCACTTTCCCGACGATCTTCAGGAGGTCGACGGCCAAGGTCGGGTCGACAGCCAGCACGCCGTCGAACTTTTCACCGTCGGTTTCTTGCGCGTAGATCGCCGCCGCTTGGGCGGCGGAAGTCGGAAAATCAGGCGACCAATTAGCGTCGCGCAAATAACGCTGGCGCGCCGCGAGGTATTTGACGAGCGGCGCCGGCGGGGCGGCATCGGTATTCTTCGCCGCCGCGTCGTACACGTAAACGTCGGCAACCTGCAAATTCTTGGCCACGGTGGCGTCGACGGTCACGGTGCCGACCGTGCCGATGAATCCCCCGGTCGGGCGCAGTTCGGTGTTGTTCTGCAAAAGCAGCAAATAATTCTTCGGCGTCGGATAGCCGGAAAGGGCGGGCAGAAGTTTGGACAATTCGGCGGCCACGGCGATCTTGGCCCGCACCGCTTCAAGCTGGGCGATGGCCGGCCGCAGCGAAGCGACGACCGAATCCAAGCCGGAAGCGTCGGGCAGCGAATTGAAACCGATGAGCGCCTTGTCGATCTCGTCGAGCGAAGTCTTGAGTTCGCCGGGCGCTTTGGCGAGCGCGGCCAGCGCGACGGCGCGATCGTCGGGAGAAAGTTTGAAAAAAGCGATCACCCCCGAAGCGACGGTCGGCGCGCCCGAATCAAAACCCGGCGCGCGCGAGAGAATATCCAAAATATTTTGCCCGAGCGCCCCCAAGCGCGCGAGCGCGGTGGCCGTTTCGAGCGACGAGGCGACGATCGAGCGAAGGCTCTTCACGTCGGCGCCGGCGTACGGCAGGATCTCGAACGGCGCCAGCACTTTTCCGAAGCGGTCGGCCGCCGCCAAATGCGCCTGCGCAAAAACCAGGTCGGCGCTCGCGGTCTTGATGTCCGAACGCGCCGCCGCCGACGCGGCGTCGGTCAAAGCCCGGCGCCCGGCTTGCGCCTCGGCGGCCATGCGATAAGTGGCAGCCGCCACCGGTATGGCCAAACCGGCCGCGCCGATCACGGCAAAAATAACCACCCACCAGACGATCTTGAGGTGGCGCAGTTTCGATTTTGGCCGGTGTTCGCCGCGCAGCGCGTGAAGCTCGGAATTCATATTATTTAAAAGCGTCAATTTTAGCGCCGCGTTTCGCTTTGTCGCTCACGTTAAAACCAAGCCGATAGCGACCGCCGAGCATGAGGCGCGTTTGCGCGTCAATGGCCGGGATCGAGCCGAAGGCGATGAAAGTGACGGGGGTGAGCGCCCATTGGAAGATCATGACGAGCCAATTCCAGCGCTTCTTGGTCTGCGGCCGCGGCGGCAGCATGCGGGTGGCGAGCGTCATCGCCAGGATCGTGCCGATCATGGCGATCGTCATGATGTACTGCAGCGTGAACGGCGTATTTTGCACAAAAGCCATTTCGCGGACCGAGCCCGAGGTCAAATAGATCGGCAGCTGGCCCAGGAGGAACATGAGGATGGGCGCCGTGGCCCAAGAATACATGCCTTCCAGCGTGCGGAAGATCATCATCCATTTTTTGCCTTTGGGAAAATTCGGCCGCGCCGCCTGGCGCAGCTCCCAGCACAAGAACGGAAAGTTCTCCACGCCCCAGGCCCAGCGCCGCTGCTGCAAATACAGCCCGCGCAAATACCCCAAGTACGAGTTGCCGCCGACCGTGTCCATCGAGACGGGCAAATAAAGCGGGGTCACGCGGTAGCCGCCGTTATAATGGACAAAGCCCTGAAGAAAAATGCGCGAGTCCTCGGACGTGATGTCGGTTTGCCAATAACCGACGTCAACCAGCATTTTCCACGGCATGGCGTGCGAAGAGAAGGTGCCCATGAATTCCGGCCGCGACAGTTCGGTCATGAGCCAGAAGGTCGTGCCGAACGCGGCCACGCGCAGCGCCGCCGGCGCGTCCCAAATATTGTTGTTGTAGACGACCATCGGCTGGTACGAGCTGTGCAGCGGGTCGGGCGTGTGGCAATACGTGTAGGTCAGGTGGGCGAAGTATTGCGGATGAACGATCGTGTCGCAATCGAACGAAGAAACAATGATCTGCTCGGGCGGGATCCCCATGGCTTCGAGCTGCGGCTTGACCTCGCGCGCCGACGAATTCAGGTTGGCACTTTTACCGACCAGCTCGCCGGGCGCGACGGTATGCAGGGTGATAAAAACCTTTTTAAAGACCGAACCGTATTCGCGAACCAGCCGCTCGGCCTTCGGCAAGAACATCTCCTTGACGCGCATCTCGCCGGCCAGCACGACCATGATCCGGTCTTTGGGAAACTTGGCCGAGGCGAGCGCGTCCAGGGTTGTTTTTAAAACTTCATACTCCTCTTTGACCGTCGGCAGGAAAATAAGATGGTAGAGCGCCGACGCGTTCGGGCAATCGGCCATTTTTTCCTCCCAATCGATCTTCAGGTTGCGGCGGTACAGGCGCCACGAGACGAGCAGGAAGATCGTAAAATAGCAGATCCGAAAAAGCCAATAGACGTCGAAGACAACGATGAAATAAATGACCCACAGCGGCTTCACGAACGACAAAACCACGGCCGCCACCAAGGTCGTCCAAACGAGCGCGCCGGGAATGATCTCGAAGATCCGGAACTTTTGCTGATCGGTCAATTTCATACGGGCTTCTTTTTCGTTATATTCGGCGCCATGCCGTAATGAACCGCCGCGGGCGGCTTCACGCCGGGCGGCAGCGGCTCGTTGGCATCGAACTGCGCCCGATCCAGCGCGACGATCTTAATGCCCCAGGCGTAGGCAAGAGCGTTCGCGAGTGCGACGCCGGTGCGCGTGGCGCTAAAGGCGCCCGGGCCCGTGACCGCGCCGATCGCCCGCGGCTTGCGGCCGGCGAGCAGCTTCACGATCTTCGGCAGGGCCGCATCGGCATAGACGGCGTATTCCGTCCGTTTGATCTTCCCGCCATCATCGCAGCGAAGGCGCAATTTTTTCAGTTCGGTCGTATCGATGGCGATATTCATATTTTATGTTTCGCTCCCGGTCAGTTCGTCAACCACGACGACCTTCTTGGCTTCGAGGATGGAATAGATGAACTTGTCCCCCACTTGTTTGCGGTATTGGAACTCCTGGCCGGTCAGGACCGTAAAGCGGACCGAGGCGCCGAGCTCGCGCTCGAAATCATGGATCAGGCGTTCCAGCCGCTCGCGATTAACCTTGCCGATCACGAGCAGGTCGGTGGAAAGATCCGGCATGTCGACGAAGCGCCCGGTCAGCGCCAAATACTTCACCGTGCCCATGTCTTGCACGCGCTTCACAAAGTTCTGCTCCAAAAGCACCTGCGACTTCATGAGCAAGGCGCGCAGTTCGGGATAGAGAACAAAATCGGTATTCAGCTTGTAGTAGCGGCGCTGCCCCGACGGACCCTTTTCCCGATCGGCGGCCAGCTGCTTGCTTTCCATGAGCGCGCCGAACTTGGTCAGGTTCTCCAGCTCGCGCCGGACGGCGTTCATCTGGAAATGGGTTTTTCTGGCCAACTCACGGACAAAAAAAGCTTCTTCCGGGTGATGCAGAAAGAGGCGCAACAGCCGAACGCGGGTTTTTGAACCAAAAAGATGTTCCAGCATGCTTTGCCGATTGGCACTACCTACGGTATACTAAAAATCCCATAATATCAACCTATGAACGCAGTTCGCATTGACGAAATTTTGATCCGCCGCGGGAGCGCCATTATCGAGCGCGTGATCAATCCGACCATCCCCGGCCACCAGGAAAACTCGCTGGGCCGGCCGTTTGGTTTTATTTGCGTGAACATGCCGCGCACTCCCCAGCTGGAAGCCCTGGTTTCGGAGGTGGAAGCGGTGATTGAAAGCGCTTACGGCCACGGATCGCTCCGCCCCGGACAAACGGCCGAGCTGTTCTTCGAAGAGACCGTGACCAAAGTGCGCGAAGGCATTGCCGCCTCGCTGGAACGCGAACGGATCAAGGTCGACCCGTCGCTTTTGACGGTCGCGCTCGCCGTCGTGGCCGGCACGAACATCTATTTGACCCGGCACGGCGCGGCCCAAGCCTACCTGATCCGCCGCGAAACCGATCGCCCGACCAAGATCGTCGACATCTTCCGCGGCTTCGACGACGGCGCCGATGAACGGCTCTTGAACGACCTGGTGATCGGCACGGTCGCTGAAAACGACATCCTCCTGGTCGCCACCGGTTCGCTTTTCGAAATTTGTCCGATCGCCGACATCGTCGAATCAACTGACCACTCGGAGGCGCCGGCCGTGGCCGCGCGGATCCGTTCGATCATCCTCTCGTCGCCGGGAAACGGCTCGGTGGCCGGCGTCCTGATGCGCCTCTCCCCCGTCCGCGCCATGTTCCGCGCCAAAGACAACACCTCGGTCTCCAGCATGCGCACGCGCGAAGAAGAGGTCGCGCGCACGCTCGCCCCGTCGGGACTCCCGGCGATGGGCGCCTGGATCGACCGGCTCAAACCGAAAAGCAAACCCGCCCCCGAACGAACGGCCGCCAAACCGCCGGCGCCAAAGCCGCAGCCGGTCAAGAACGCCGCGCCCAAAACGCCGCTCTTGGAACGTTTCAACAATTTGCCGCTCGCGGCGAAACGGGCCGCCGTGGTCGCGCTGGCGCTGCTGGCGATCTTTTTCGTCAGCCTGAAAGTGATCGCCATGAACAATGCGCGCCGCGTCGCCCAAGACAAATTCAACGCTTCCGTCCAAGACGTGAAGCGCC
>JAHFIF010000074.1 GCA_023246535.1 bacterium | reverse complement strand
TTCTATAAACTTACCGGTTTCAAGCGGTGGATTTTGTAAATAATTTTCTCCGTTTATGAATTCTTTCAAAAATTGATCAATCATCTTTGTTAATAACTAATGGTGTTATTCAATGATAATATCCAATCCGCGCAACAGCGAGGCGGCTTGGGGGAGGTTAAAACGGGCTTTGGCCAGCGTGTTGGCGCGGGGGTCGATGGCGTAGTTATAGGCGCCGACAAAATTGGCCCGCGACAGGTCGGTTTGCTGAAACACGCTGTCGGCCAGGTCGGAATTGGCAAAATCGGCTTCGGTCAGGTCGGTGCGGACAAAAATGCAGCGCCTGATCTCGTTATCGCGAAACAGCGTGCGTTTCATCTTCAAATTGGAAAAATTGCAGCTTTCCAGGACGCATTTGGAAAAGGACAAGTCCAAAAACCCGGCGCACTCGTGAAAATCAACGCCGACCAATTTGCAACCGTCAAAGCGGACGCGGCCGATCCGCGCGCCCTTGAAATTGGCGGCGCTCAAATCGCACGACACAAAAGCAATGTCATCCAGCTCCGCCCGCTGCAAGCTGGCGCTTGAAAAATTGCATTTTTCATAAAGGCGGTCGGCGAGCGCTTCGTTGGACAGGTCTTTGCCCTTGAAATCCGCCCGGCTGATCTTTTCTTGCATACACCGGAAATATAGTCCGCTTCCGGCAAAAAGAAAAGCGGTCCGAGTGGGCGGACCGCGCGAAAGCGATCGGTCGAACGATCAATGGTAGTAAACCGTTACGGTTCCCGACGGCGGCGCGTAGCCTTCGCAGCCGCACAGGCCTTCGAGGTCGACGACCGTCACGGCGTTGGGAGCCACGGTCACCTGGTACGACTTGGCCGTCACCGTTCCGTCGACGTCCTTAAAGACGACGGTGATCAGGCGCGGCGCGGGCGGCGCATAAACCTCGTTGATCGTCAGGCTGTCGCCGGGCGCCAAGCCAATGACGCAGAACTTGGCGTTATTGGGTTCGTCGGTCGAAACGTCGATCACCGTCCAGGTGGTCTTGTTGTTAAGCTGGAGGCTGCCGACCGGGTATTGGTTGCCTTCATTACCCGCCATTCCGCAACCCGAAGCGAACGCGAGCAAGGACAAAACGCAAAGGAACTTATTCATCGCCGACTCCTGGTTGAGGTTGATCGTTTTCAAATAGCGTTGTTTGCTTAGAACCTACGGGTTTTCGGCTTGTTTGTCAATCGTCTTGATAAAAAAAGCGAGTTCCCCGAAGGAACCCGCTGAACGCGTCAGGCCGTCCGCCGTTTGCCGAGGCGGAACGTGAAACGGCTCTGGAGCGAAAGGATGGCGAAGACGACCGCCGCCATCGCCAACACCTGGGCCACGGTGACGATCGTCGGGATCAGCACCGGACAAGTGCCGATCAAGGAACGAACGACCAAGGCCACGGCCAAGGTATAAAAGCTGATCGAAAAAGCATGGATCCAAGTTTTGATCTTGCCGAAGATCTTGGCATCATTCTTTTCGACCACGCGCAGCTGTCCATACGAACGGATGCGCAACACGCGAAACAGCCAGTCGATCTTCGATTGCATGTGCTTGCTGAAGCGCGTCCAGATCAAAAGCACCTCGATCGAGATGATCGCCAGAAACAGCCAGCCGTATCCGATCCGCAGCACAATGTCGCGGATCAGGAAGAAGTGCGGCAATTGCGGTTTGGGCGAGAACAGGAAGTAGCTGAAAAGCGGCACGTGCAGCAGCTTGTCGACCAGCGTGTCGAGGAACGCCCCTTGCGGCGAGACAACCTTCCAGCGCCGCGCCAAATAGCCGTCCAAGTAATCCGTCGTTTCGGCCGCGACCAGGATGCCCAAACCGGTCAAATACCATTCATACTCGAAGAGCGTGAGAATGGCGATCGCCGCGTAAGCGCGGGACACGGTCAGCATCATCGGCAAATGTTTTTTGTACCAAGGCAGCGGAACGGCGGCCGTTCCCATCAAAGAGCTTGCTTCCATTAATGCCTCCGCCCGGAGTTTAGCAAAAACAACGCGACCGGTCAATAATCGGCGGCGTCGCCGACCTTGATGCCGTGGCTGGCAATATAGCCGGCGTTAACTTCCAAAACCGCGTCCACCGGCTGCTGCGGCGCGAATGGCTTCAGGCTGGTGTGCGAAACGTTCGCTTTCAGCTCAACGACGCGGCCGCCGTTAAGATAAATAAAATCTAGCGGGAAATGCATGCGTAGCATCCAAAACGGCGGGCGCGCCGGCGGCGAAAACGGGAAGAGCATGCCGGCGTCCGGCGCGAGCGACGGGCGGTCGGAAAGCCCCTGCCCTTGTTCCGCGCCGGTCACGGCGACTTCAACCGACAATTTGGCGCCGACGATCGCGAGCGGCTGCGTTTTTAAACCGGGATTGGCGTTCGACGAAACGGCCGACCAGCTCCCCCGCAAGAATAAATACGTCCCGCCGACCAAAAGCGCCGCAAGCGCGAGCGCGAAAAAAAAGATCATTTTTTCCATGGCTTTCTTTTTAAGATCGCGGCCGCGCCGACCGTCATGGTCACGGCCGCCAGGAGCACGAAGGCGATAAGTTTGCCGGCGCTCTGCAGGAGCAAAGCCGAAGCGCCAAAAGCGGCGGAGATGAACCACAAAAACAGCACGGCGTTGCGCTGGCTGAAACCCGCGTCCAAAAGCCGATGGTGCAAATGCTTGCGGTCGGCGGAAACCGGCGAGCGCTTTTCCCAAAACACGCGGCGGACAATGACCCAAGCCGCGTCAACGACCGCCACGCCGAGCGCCATCAGCACCACAGCGATCTTGGCGCCGGAAATTATTGAAAGGACGCCCAGGATGTAGCCGGCAAAGAGCGCGCCGCCCTCGCCCAAATAAATTTTCGCCGGATGCCAATTCCACGGCAAAAACCCGACAAAGGCGCCAAGGGCGATGGCGGCAATGAGCGCCACGTCCGGCTGAAAGTAGCGCGTTGTCAAAGCCAGGATCATGACAAGGAGCGCCCCGATCGCGGCGAGCCCGGTAACCAGACCGTCCAGGCCGTCGAAAAATTTGGTCGCATAGGTCGTACCCATGATGTACGGAAAAATGACGAGCCCGGAAAGCGGGGCTGCCAAATAAATTATTCCGCCGAATGGGCTCGAGAGCTTGGAAACGCCGACGCCGCTCAAGATGACAACGACCGTTGCGGCGAGCGGAAACAAAATTTGCAAACGCGGCGGCAAATTCTTCACATCGTCGAGCGCGCCGCCAAGCGCTAAAATAGCGCCGCCAATGATGACGCCTGCGAGCATCGGCCAGGTGATGGCGCCGATGATCCGTCCGGTCGTGAGCGCGGCAAGGATCAGACAAATGGAAAAACTCGCAAAGATCGCCACCCCGCCCAAGAGCGGGACGGGCGCGGTATGGATCTTCCGCGCGTTGTCCGGCCGGTCAACGACCCCGTAACGCCAAGCCAGCCGCTTAACCAGTGCGGTCAGTCCGAACGAGATTACCGCCGAGAGTCCTAGCCAAAAAATCATTTTGGAAATTGGTTCTTAATTGTTGGTTATTACCGCCGTCATTGTAACGCGAAACAACGAAGAATGTAAAAGCGGCGCGGTTTTGCCTTGTCGAATAAATCGGCCGATTGTAAAGTGACGTCGGCTCATTGAATACCGTGCGGCATCCCGACCAAGGAGGAGCGAATGCGACAAGGACTGTTTGAGGTCTTCAGCGAAGGAAAACTCGGACGAAAAGCCGACGATCTTAACGAACAAGCCGAGGCCCTCGCCGGCGTCGGTTTGCAAGTTCCCCCGGGCATCGCGATCGCGACCGGCGCCTACGACCGGTTGGTCGCCAACTTCGGCCTGGCCGACGGACAAACGGCCGCCGACATCCAAAAGCGCGGCTGCCCCGATTTTCTGCGCTACATCAATCGCGCGATCGTCGATCGTTTGGAACGCGGTCGTCCATACGCCGTCCGCTCATCGGCGCTCGCGGAGCGCGGCGGCACCGGCGTTTACCGCTCCGTCTTTTTCCGGGCGACCGGCAACAAGCGGACAGACCAGCGCGAATTATGGCGCTGTCAATGTGCCGTCTACGCCGGCGAACTGACCGCCGCCGCCAAAGCCTGGCGCGAACGGGTCAACATGCCGCCGGGCATGGCCGTCATCATCCAAAAGGTCGAAGGCTTTGCCCTGGGAAAATATTTCCTGCCCGCCCTCGCCGGCTTGGCCTACACCTCGTACCAAGGCCTGCCGACCGTGCAAGCGGTCGTCGGTTTGGGTACCAAAGCGGTCAATGGCGAAGGACTTTCGCTCCATACGCCGTCCGACCATTTCCTGCATTTCCAGCGCGCCCTTTGGGACCAAGAAGAAGCCGACGCCATTGGCGCGCGCGGCAATATCGAACCGATCAATTCCCACTACAGCGAGATCCAAGGACAGCTCGGCCATTGCTACGCCGCGGCCAACCGACTCTTCGATCAGCTGGCCGAGCTCAAAAAGCGCGGCGACCTGTATTTGGAATGGGCCGCTTCCGGCAGCGAAATTGCCGTTGTCCAATGTGCGCCCTACGCCGACCGCCTGGCCGGCAGCGCCCCCTTCGACAGCGACAAATACTTTTTGCTGCTGCGAAGCAACGACGTCAAAAACGTCGGCCGTGCGTCCTGCAACCGCATTGTTTTCGTCGGCGAATGGACGCGCCAGACCTCGGAACGCTTGCGGAATTTGAATGCCGAAATGAACGGCTTTCTGCTCATCGTTCCGCAACAGGCCAGCTCCTTGCTCTCCCACAGCTACCGGCTCGATTTCAGCCACTTCAGCAACGCCCGCGCCGTCATCGAGTGGCAATATCATTTCCGCGACGACCAACGCCGCAACGCCATAGGGCGCGGTTTGGCCGACCATTCGGGCGGCCAAGGCGCTTCGCACTTTTCCCAGCTCTGCCAGCGCGCGGACATTCTGTTCATCGGCGCGGAATTCGACATGAATCCCCTGTTCGATCTGCCCGGCGCCAAGGAATACAAAGCGTACCCGGAACTGGTCGTCTGGGAGACGCCGTGCGAGGTCGCGACCGACGGCGAAAAGAACGAGGGCTGCGTCTATGTCCAAAAACCGACGCCGTCCGCCTAGATATCGGTAACAATTACTTTCGGCCCCGCTGCCTGCAGCGGGGCTTTTAACTTGGCAAAAATAAAAGCCGCCAATGATGGCGGCGGCGGAACGGTCGGCGGTGGCGCGTCTCAACCCGCTTCGAGCGCGGCGCGGCAGATGATCTCGCCCATCGCCGAATGGCGGATGGTTTGCATGGGCAGGCCGCAGAACTCGAAAGCGCCGGTGTCATCCAGGTCCGACACCTTGTAAAAAACCCCGCCGACAATGACATACAGGCACTTGTCGCAGATGTAGTCGGTGCCGGGTTTGGCTTCGTCGACGCCGGGCGGCAGGTCGAAATGCGATCCGTACTTGTCGAGAATAATGAACATTTCGTCCGGCTCCAATTCGGCGGCGATCCGCCGGAAGTCGTCCGGCGTCAGGTCGCCCCAGCCGAGCTTTTCGCCCTGCACGTTGTACCAGCCGGCGTCGCGGATGACGCATCCGGCTTGCAGCTTTCCGCATCGCAGGCCAAACAAGCCGTTGGGAACCGCGTTGAATTCGGTTCCATACATTCCCATGGTCAAGCGCTTGGACATGAAGACCTCCAGTTTTTCCAATCAAAAAGGGCGTAGGTTTTTTATCAAAAAAACCGGTCGCTGTCAACCGTGCCGACGGCAAAATGAAACACCCCGGCCTAACGGCCGGGGTTTCAGAGCATGGTCACAATTCAAGCTTCGCTTGTCCGCTGTCCTCTCTTC
>JAHFIF010000073.1:1601-5846 GCA_023246535.1 bacterium | reverse complement strand
CGGCTCGAGCGGCGGTTCAGGTGCCGCGGTTGCCGCGCGGCTTTGTCTGGCATCGATCGGCACCGACAGTGCACAGTCAGTGAGAAACCCCGGCTCCATGTGTAACGTCGTCGGTTTGAAGCCGACTTACGGCAGAATTAGCCAGTACGGAACGGTTCCAGGAACCGGGGCCTATTCGTGCAATCACATGGGAATACTCGCGACCACTGTTGAGGACGCCTCGATCGTTCTCGAGTCGGTTTCGGGGCGTGACTCCCACGATCCGCTGAGCGCGAACGAACCAGTGACGAAGTATAGAGAGAGCGTTGGCAAGAAAGTGAACGGTCTTCGCGTGGGAATTCTCAGAGGCTATTTTGAAGTAGATATGGCCCAAGAGGTTAAGAATACCTTTCGCGAGGCGGTGGCCGTGCTGCAAAGTCTCGGTATGGAAACCGAAGAGGTTACCATTCCCCATATGGACCTCATACCGGCGGTGAAGGTTTGCACGAGCCGCGTGGAGAACTCGTCAGCCCATGATCGCAATTTGCGAACTCGTGCCAGAGACTATTCCAAGCAAACACTCTACGCTTACCTATCTGCGCTCTTGGTACCGGCATCCGCCTATCTGATGGCGCAACGAGTGCGACGGCTGATCTTGAACGAATTCCACGATCTCCTAAAGCGCGTTCAGATTTTCGCTCTTCCCACCGTTCCTTTCACAGTGCCCACCATCGACGAGTGCAATGCCGGTTGGTTGAATATCGACGGCAAAAAAGTCCGCCGCCAAGACGAGCGTGGTGGCGCCGACAGTTTGTGCGCCATACCGTTCAACGTCACAGGATTTCCATCGATGAGCGTTCCCTGTGGCTTTTCCAATGCTGGCACGCCCATCGGCATGCAAATAGCCAGCGGCCCATTCCAGGAAGATCTCATTTTTCGCGTTGCCCACGCCTACGAACAAACCGCGCGATGGCACAAGCAAAAACCGAAGATCGCCATCGAACAGTAACGCTGGAGGCAAAATTAATGCTCAACGAAAACGATAAAAACAAGATCCTGGCGGGTATCACCCGCGACGAATGCGCCGAATTGACCAAGCAGCTCTGCGATATTCCAAGCCCCACCGGCGCCGAGCGCGAAATCGGCGAATTCATCCTCGCCTGGTACTCCAAGCAAGGCATCAAGCCGATTCGTCAGGAGATCGACCCCAATCGTATCAACGCCGTCGGCGTCATCGAAGGCCGCGGCAAGGGCGCTTCCCTGCAAATCAACGGTCACATGGATACGAGCTTCACCGGCACGGAAGAAGACCGGCTATTTTGCGCCGAGCTTGAACCTGAGAGCGAACTGCGGGGCGCCATCCGCGATGGCAATGTCTTCGGCCTCGGTGCTTCGAACATGAAGTCCGGCGTTGCCGCATTCATGGTGGCGGGTAAAGCGCTCAAACAGAGCGGTGTCGAGCTCAAGGGCGATTGCTTTCTCGCCGCCGTTGCCGGCGAGATCTCCCGTACGCCGATCGGTCCCTATCAATCGGGTTCCTATCGCGGTGAGGGCACCGGCACGCGCCACCTATTGACCCACGGCGTGCAGTCCGACTACGCCATCTGCGCCGACCGTTCGGGTCATTCCATCGTCTGGGCGCAAAACGGCGTGGCCCAGTTCCGCATCAACACCTTCGGTAACCCCCACGCCGCCTGGGGCATGACGCGCGAACAAGAGCCGCCGCAAGAAAATAATGCGGTCTTGCAGATGATGAAAGTTATTGCCGCGATCGACAATTGGGCCGCCGATTTCGAGAAGCGCTGCGTCTATCAGTCCGCCATTGGCCCGCTGCTGCCCAAAGTTAATATCGGCGCGATTCAAGGCGGCGCGCCGTTTCGGCCCAACTATTTCCCAGGAGTTTGCTCCGTATACCTCGACGTGCGCACGCCCCCGGAACTGCGTCCAGTCCAAGTCCAGCGGGAGTTGAAAGAAACCTTGCAAAAAACCGGCATCAAGTACGAGATGGATATGTACGCCTCGCTCATGGGCTACGAAGCCAAAGGCGTCGAACCGATTGTCGACGTGGTCAAGCAGGCTTTTATAGCCGCCGCCGGCAAAGAACCGCCGGCGCCCAACCCGTTTCGCGCGAGCATCTGGACCGACACGAATATCTATAACGAAATGGGCATCCCGACGCTCAAGTTTGGTCTCGGCGGGAAGAAGTACGCCATCCGCTCCGAGCAAATCGACATCGAAGAGATCTTTATCGGCGCGCAAGTTTATGCACTGGCGGCAGCAGAAATCTGCAATTGGGAGAAGTGAGATTCGTCGTGGCACGAGCCAAAGTCATGGAACAGGAGGGACGCAAGCATGAAAGCCAAAAAAATCTTGGCGGTGTTTCTATTCGTTTATGGTTTGGTCCTGCCAAGTGTCACCGATGTCGCGGCCGCGGAGCTTGATGCGCGCTTTGAAAAGTTGGCCAAAGATCTCTATGCCAACGCCAAGGCGGAGGGATCTTTGGTGCTTTATACGGTCTGGGATGTCGAGCATGCGCGTGTGCTACTAGCCGCCTTCAGCAAGAGATTTCCAGGAATTTCCACCGCCTATTGGCAAGGGACGAGGTCCGAATTGACGACGCGTGTGTTGACCGAGTTTCAAGGTAACCAATCAAGCGTCGATGTGATTCTCGGCGAGGAATTCGTTCTTCAGGCTGCCGGCGCTCTGAGTCCCTATCAAACCGTGCAGCAAGATGCGCTGATACTGCACGATCCGGTGGCTCCCGTCGTGAGCGTGCAGATTCAGGCTCTTCCTTACAACACGAAAAAGCTTAAGCCCAATGAGCTGCCCAAGAGTTGGGAAGATGTTGCTAATCCCAAATTCAAAGGCATGGTTGCGCTGGATGACCCGATGCGGGGCGGTCCTTTGAGCGCAATGTTGGCTGGGCTCAAAGATGAATGGAAGGACGACGCAAGATGGACGAAATTCGTTAGAGGGCTCAAGGCCCTGAATGTCACCGTGCATAAAAGTACCAGCGCCATGTTTCGCCTGCTCGTCGCTGGCGAATACGCCCTGGCACTGCCGGCGCTGTTGCACGACGTTGTCCACGAAAAGGAACAAGTAACCCCAGTGGATATCGTCAAAGCAGCATTTCCGATTATTTCGCCGCAGCAAGCGAAAATTTACGCGAAGGCTGCCCACCCCAGCGCCGGCAAGCTGTTCGCCGAGTGGCTAGTCACACCGGAAGGGCAGACTGCGATGGACTCGGTGGGTCGATCGAGCTCCCGCAAAAACTTCAAAGCCAAGACTTCCATCGCCAATGTTTGGGGCAGCGGCGCCAAAACCGTCGCCATCGCCAACAAGGCGTTCTTCGAGGACCCACGAAAATGGCTCGATGCCAATGTCAAGCCGGTGTGGGAGAACTGACCTGTGACGCGTTTAGCTGTGAGCGGTTGATGAATTATCAATCGAAGCCGTTATAAAATTCCCAGTCGAATAAACTGCTGGGGACGGCGTTGTAGACGAAACGACTTATCGCTCGATTGGATTTGCCAAGGGCGGCGAGAGCTTCCCTGAGCAACGGATCTGTGTCGTTGTCGGTGAAATAGTATGAACTTTAGTCCAAAACCTCTTTGAGCCGCGCCAACATCGCCGGATTCATCTTGTAAATGCCGGCAACAATTCTCTCTAGCGCCTCGCTGGTCACCGGATCGACGTCGAGCTTTGATTTTTCCGCTTCAGCTAAAAACGCCGGATCTTTGAGCGTCGCCAGAAAAGCTTGCCGGATAATCTGCACGCGATCCTTCGGCGTATTGGGTGGCATGACGAACGGCCGGGCGATATCGGCGGCATCGTGAATGCCCACTTGAATCAGTTGGCGCGCTTCCTCAGTTTTGGCGTAGTTGATCGCCAGCGGCGCCTTCGGCAGATCCGATAACGGCTTGGCCAGCGCTTGCAAAACGATGTTCACTTCGCCGGACTCGATACCGCGAGTCCAAGTCGACTTTATACCGTCCCAACTCCAGCATGCGCCGGCGAGCTCGCCGCTCTCGGCAGCGAGTCGAATATCCGCCGTGCCTTTGAAACCCAGGACGAGTTGGATCGGCAAGCCGATGGCGACTTTGAGAATTTTCGGCACATCGACAATGGGACCGGAGCCGGTGGCGCCAAGTTTCACCGGTGTTTTCGCGGCGAACCAACGATCGATGCTTGTGATGCCACTGGCTTTGGTTAGCGCGCACGCGGTTTTTTCCGGAATCGGCGCGCCGATGAATTCATACTTGGCCG
>JAHFIF010000073.1:0-1591 GCA_023246535.1 bacterium | reverse complement strand
GAGGAGTTGCTGCATGAATAGACTGCCGACGAAATGGCCGAGGGTCAGTCCATCCGGCTTCGCCGATTTATAGACATGATTGGCTGCGATCATGCTGCCGGCGCCCGGCATGTTATCGACCACCAAGGTTGGATGTCCAGGAATATGCTCGCCCATGTGGCGCGATAGCGCGCGGGCGTAGACATCGAAGCCGCCGCCGGCCGACAGGCCGACCACGATGCGCACGGTCTTGCCACGATAGTAGTCCGGTTCAGCCGCCGCCGCGGCACCCGAAAGCAGTGAAGTGAACGCCAACAACGCCAAAAACTGTGCACACTTACCTGTCATTTTTCCCTCCGCTATTTTGCTGTTGGGTTGCCACGGTGTCGTGTCGGCGCGACTTGCGCAGCTCCAGCGTCGCCGCTAGATCGATCTCCAGGCCAGATTTCAACACCACGCCGTAAATTTCCCGCGCTGCCGTAGGTGAAACAATCGAATTGGCAACATCGCTGCGCACCAGCTCAGGATCGCGCTCGAGCGGATCGCCATAGCCGCCGCCGCTGGCGACGCGCATGTACAACACGTCGCCGTCGCTCAGCTCGAAGTTACAGTAAGGTAGGACTTTTTCTTCGCCGCCGAGGGCTGCTAGTTTCGTCGCCGGCTGATTTGCCGCAAGCAATTGATTGACTTTTGTACCAGCCATTTTGACCATCACGCTTGGCGCGCCGGCGTGGCCGCCGGCCATTCCGTGACCGGAGTTTTCCGCGCTTGCGACTCCATAAGCGACGCCGCCGATTTTCCCCTGGGGTGCGTCGTGCAACGTGTGCGCCGACTCGACGCCGACACCGCCGCGAAATTTACCGGCGCCAGCGCTGTCCGACGCGTGGCGCCGAAATAGATAGAGTAACGGATATTGCATCTCCATCCACTCGACGTTGGGACAGCTCATGTAGCTGCCGCCGGAATCAACGCCGTCGCGGTCGATGCGCGCGCCGTTGCCGTCCATGGCGCCATGGGCCATGTTGATAAACGGCGTGTAGCGGCCGTATTGATTGACCCCCGAATGGCGGCAGTTGCGATGGCTCGCGCTCGGCGTGACAATCTCCTGACGCCACCGCTCGCTAGTCGCGATCATTTGCATTAACACGGAGCTCGCAAGAAATCCAACGCCAAAACCGGACGATGTTGTGCTCATCGAGATCGGCCCGGGGAATCGCACGTGAACCAGCGTGCCTTCGGGCGCTATGACTTCCATCGGTTTGATCACGCCTTGATTCTTGGGCAGGTCGTAAGCGATGGAGTAAAGAATCGCGCCAAAACAAAAACCGAAAGTTCCGTGAAACGGCAGATTGATGCCTTTGCGCACTTGTCCATCGGTTCCGGTGAAATCGAAAATGAGCCGATCGCATTGCTTACGCAACGTTAACACCAAGCGGCAAGGCCTGTCCGCTTCCAGGGTGAGCGTCTCGCGCCATTCACCGTCGGCTATTTCACTGAGCCGTCGGCGTAACACCGTCTCGGTGTAGCGAATCATCTCCGCCGACACGCTGTTCATTAGCTCCGCTCCATACTGCCGAAACATTTCTTGAACGCGCGCCTTGGCGACGTTGTT
>JAHFIF010000014.1:8865-16661 GCA_023246535.1 bacterium | reverse complement strand
CACGACCACGTAAAGCCGCGGCGCGTCGGTGTCCCGAAACCAAGCGCGGCGCAAAAACGTCGTCAGCTTGTCGCCGTCGTCGCTTTGTTCCGTGACCTGAACTTCCATCATCAACGGCAGCGAGCGGCCCGCGACCGTGCAATCAATTTTTTCTTCCTGGTCCGTTTGGACGTTGCTGGGCGCGACTTGATAATGAAAGACCTCCCCGAGGTCCCTGATCAAGCCGGCTTCAAAGACCTTGCCGTAGTGCATTTGAAACCTCCTTATACAAGCAACTCTTTCTAACAAAAACACGCCCGCATGTCAATCCCGCGACAAAAATGAAAAGATGCGGCGCGGGACAAACGGCCGGATATAACAAAAAGACACCACATTGGCGGTGTCTTTTGGCAAGATTATGTCTTATTGGCACGCTTTCTTTCCAAGTGATCCAAAATGGCTTTGCGGATGCGGATCGACTTGGGCGTGGCTTCGACCAGTTCGTCGTCGCCGATGTATTCAAGCGCGTCCTCCAATTCCATGGTGCGCGGCGTGTCCAATTTTTCCTGGCCGCCGTCGCCCTTGGAGCGCATGTTCGAAAGGCGTTTTTCTTTGCAGACGTTCACCTCGATGTCCTCGGGCTTGGCGTTCTGCCCGACGACCATGCCGGCATAGACCTCGACGCCGGGGCCGATGAACAGCGTGCCGCGCTCTTGCGCCGCCACCATGCCGTAGGTGATCGACGTGCCGGCCTCGAAGGCGACGAGCGAGCCGTGCGCAATGCCGGAGAATTCGCCGCGCACCGGTTCATAGCCCATGAACAGCGAGTTGATGATGCCCAAACCCTTGGTGTCGGCCAAAAATTCGTTGCGGTAACCGATCAGTCCGCGGGTCGGAATGGTGAATTCCAAATAGGTCGTGCCGTGTTCAACCTTCATGTCTTTCATGTCGCCGCGGCGCTTGCCCATCTTTTCGATGACGGAACCGGCGGAGTTTTCGGGAACCTCGATGAAGACCTGTTCGATCGGCTCCATCGTGACGCCGTTAACTTCCTTCAAGATCACCTGCGGGCGCGAAACTTGCAATTCAAAACCTTCGCGACGCATTTTTTCGATGAGGATGGCGAGATGCAATTCGCCGCGGCCGGAAACGACAAAGTGGTCGGCCGAATCGCCGGGCGCCACTTTTAGCGCCACATCGGTTTGCAGCTCGCGCTCCAAACGATCCTTGATGTTGCGGGAGGTCGTGTACTGCCCTTCTTTGCCAGAAAACGGCGAGGTGTTCACGCCAAAGGTCATTTTGACCGTCGGTTCTTCAATGGCGATCGTCGGCAGCGGGGTCGGCGCTTCAATGTCGGTGATCGATTCGCCGATCGAAATGTCGGCGATGCCGGCGAGCGCGATGATGTCGCCCGGTTCGGCCGATTCGGTTTCAACGCGGCCCAAGCCGTCGTAGGTCATGACGGAAGTGAGGCGCACCTTGGCGGTCGAGCCGTCGCGGCGCACGTGCAGCACGTCCTGTCCCTTTTTCATGGAACCGGCATACAGGCGGCCGATGGCGATCTTGCCGATATAGTTGTCGTAAGCGAGCGAAACGGCCAAATACTGCAATTTGACGTCCGGCAATTTCGGTGCAGGGATCGATTTCAAAATCGTGTCAAAAACCGGCTTAACGTCGGTCATGAGCGTCAGATCCGGCGCCATGCCCGCCTTGCCCTGTTTGGCGGAAGCGTAGATGATCGGGAAATCGGTTTGCTCGTCGGAAGCGCCCAAGGACACGAAGAGGTCGAAGGTCTTGTCGACGACCCAATTGATGCGCGCATCCGGCTTGTCGATCTTGTTGATGACAACGATGATCTTGTGCCCGGCGGCGATCGCCTTTTTCAAGACGAACTTGGTCTGCGGCATCGGGCCTTCTTTGGCGTCGACCAAAAGTAAGACGCCGTCAACCATGCGCATGATGCGCTCCACTTCCCCGCCGAAGTCGGCGTGGCCCGGCGTATCGACAATATTGATCTTAAAATCGCTGTAATGGATGGCGACGTTCTTGGAGAAAATGGTGATGCCGCGCTCGCGCTCCAATTCGTTCGAATCCATGATCAGATCGTTGGTGTCGTCCTTTTTTATCTTAAAGTCGGCCGACTGCTTTAAAAGCGCATCGACAAGAGTGGTCTTGCCGTGGTCGACGTGGGCGATAATTGCGATATTGCGTATTTTCATAAACTAAAATCCCGCGAAGCGGGATCAGCAAGTTATGCCTTAGAATAGCACAGCTTAGCCTTTATGTCAAAATCACCCGCCGCCGTTAAGCGCTAAACCCCGCATTTTGCGGGGTTTAGCGCTTGAATAACCTGTTTTATGTCTCTTTATTTTACCACTTTGATCGTCGCCGCCGCCTGATCGAGCAGCGCCTTGGTCGCCGTATCGCCGGTTCCGTAGTATACCCAGACGTTATAAGGCGCAACCTTCGGATCGGCCGGGTTCGGCGCCGTTTTAAACTCTTTCGGAATATAATTATCAAGATCGGCCTGCGTTACGTTCGCATCCTCAAAACCGAACGGTCGGTCGCCGCCGGGAAAATCCTTCATGCGGAAGATCTCGATCCGTCCTTGCTGGCTTTTAATAGTCAGCGCCGGAAAGGCTGAGGTCGCTTTGGTCACGGTATAGCCGTCGGGGTATTGCAGCGAGATGTTCGGCGAGGCATAAGTGTCCCAAGCAACGTTCGCCGGCGCCGGCGTTGAGGTCGGCAACGCCACTCTTTTCGCAAGGTCTTGCAACGTCTTGATAGTGGTCAACTGATCGGTCAGGTCGCTGTTGCGCTGCTGCGCTTCGCCGAGCTGAGCGGCCAGAGTCTGCGCATAAATTTGCACCGTTTTCATTTTGGTCGAAATGAGCGTGGCTGCGGCCAAACAGCCGACGGTCAAAAACAAGAGAATGATCGTGACCGCCGCCAGACCGTGATGCGACCGTTCGGCCGCGGGCAAAACCGCGCCCGCCGGCTCGACCGCCGCCGGTTTTGCAGTTTTACGAACGTATTTCTTCGGCAAGGTGCTGGGCATAAGGTGCGAGTTGGAAAATGATGATAATTAATTATAGCATAAAAAAGAAAAAAGGCTGAAAATGCAAAAAGAACTGACGCAAGTCAGTTCTTTTTGGTGGGTCGGGTGGGGATCCCCTCGCTCCGACTCGGGCCGGGGCGCTGCGCACGCGGACTGCCGCTGGCAGTCCTACTCGCGCCCTTCGATCCCCGCAAAAAACAAAAAGAATGACTGGTGTCATTCTTTTTGTTATGGGTCGGGTGGGGATCGAACCCACGACCTAAGGATTAAGAGTCCTCCGCTCTACCGGCTGAGCTACCGACCCGTTGTGAGTGATTGAAAATGCGTTTTGCGTGCGAATAAATCACCGCAGTGATTTTTCTTTGTCGATGACGGTTGGACGCTGAACCGTATTCAGGCGGACGACTGTCGTCGACAAAGTATAATTGCCGAGCAATTTATTCGCATGCTCTTACGTACTTTCTCCGAGCTATGGTTGGTATCGAGCGAGAGCAAGATACCGACCCGAAATGTTCCCTCTATGCGCCCTGAGGGATTCGAACCCCCAATAGCAGGTTCGAAGCCTGCCGTGATATCCATTTCACTAAGGGCGCCTATAAACAAAACGCCTCCTCAAGGCGTTATCAAATTAACAGATTCGCCTATAAACTTCAAGTCCCTACAAAATATCGGGCGGGAGGAAGGCGGTGGCGATGTCTTTGGCGACCAAACCCTCTTTGACCAAGTCGCGCAGATTTTGCGACAAAGTGAACATGCCGTTCGACAGACTGGTCTGCATAACGTTGGGTATTTGCGCCACTTTATTCTCGCGAATGAGGTTGCCGACGGCCGGCGTATTGAGGAGAACCTCGCGAGCCGCAATGCGGCCGCCGCCCTCGCGCGGCAGCAAGTGCTGCGAGATGACGGCTTTGAGCGAGAGGGCCATTTGCGAGCGGATCTGCGTTTGCTGGAACGGCGGGAACGAATCGATGATGCGGTCGATCGCTTGCGCGGCCGACGGCGTGTGCAGGGTGGAAAGCACCAAGTGGCCCGTTTCCGCCAAGGTAAGGGTGGTGGCGATCGTCTCGGGGTCGCGCATTTCGCCGACCATGACCACGTTGGGGTCTTGGCGCAACACGTGCTTCAGGCCGTCGGCGAAAGTGCGCATATCGCCGCCCAATTCGCGCTGGGTGACCTTGGCTTTTTTCGAAGCGAACAAGAATTCGATCGGGTCTTCGAGCGTGGTGATGGAAACCGGCTGCTCGTTGTTGATGCGCTCGATCATCGACGCCAGGGTCGTTGATTTTCCGCTGCCGGTCGGACCGGTCACGATCACCAAGCCGCTGTGCGCCAAGGTCAGATCGGCCACGATGTCGGGAATAAGCAATTCGCGGAAGGACGGAATGACCGACGGAATGACGCGGGCGACCAGCGAAACGTTGCCGCGCTCATAGCAAACATTGACGCGGAAACGAAAGCCGGTCATGTCATAGGAAAAATCCAGATCGCGCTCGCGTTCGAAACGCTCGCGCTGCTCGGAAGTGAGCACGCGCCAAAGGACGCCCTCGATCATCTTGGCGTCTAACGTCGGATCGTCGGTCCGGACCAGGATCCCGTCAATGCGCAGGATCGGCGGCAGACCGACGGACAGGTGCAGGTCGGACGCCTTGTTGTCGAGCGCGACTTTGAGAATGCTCGCGAGATCGATCATAGTTCCCATTAATTATACCTGAAGATCGTGAAAATCAAAATGTCCCGCCGGAGGCGGGACATTTGCAAAATATGCAGCGAGCAGCGCGCCAAACTACCACCCCTTCGCTTTAATGCCGTTCTCCGCCGCTTGGACCTGGGCTTCTTGTTTGGAACTGCCTTCTCCCTCGGCGACCAGCTCGTCGTTGAGGTAAACGCCGATCTTGAACCACTTGTTATGGTCCGGACCCTTTTCATCGACGACGCGGTAGGTAGGCGTGACGCCGGCCACTTCCTGCGCCGCCTCCTGGAAGCGGCTCTTCGGATCCAAATAAAGCTTGTGTTCCAAAATGTAGGGCAATTTGACAAGGACGCGCTCGGTGATGAATTTTTTGGCGACGTCGTATCCGCCGTCCAGGTAAATGGCGCCGATGATCGACTCGAAAGCGTTCGCCAAAATATACTGGCGCGCCTTGGTGCCGGAGTCCTTCGACTCGCCGCGCGAGAGAAAAAGATAATCCTCCGCGCCCATGTCTTTGCAAATTCCCGAAAGCGTGTTGGCGTTCACGAGCGCCGCGCGCCAGTTGGTCATGTCGCCCTCGGGGTTGGGATAGTTGCTGTAGAGGTATTCGGTGACGACCAGTTCAAGGACCGCGTCGCCCAAAAACTCGAGCCGCTCGTTATGCCCCAAGCGGAAATCAGGGTGCTCGTTGAGATACGAACGGTGGACCATCGCCTGGTTCAACAGGTCGATGTTCTTAAAGGTAACGCCGAGCTTTTCTTCCAGCCCGGAAAAATCTTTTTCGTCTGATGACATACGGGAATTCCGAATGTCCAATCTCGAATGTCGAATGCCTAATCGCCGACGCCGGCGGATTAGATATTAGACATTAGATATTAGATATTTTAATTTAAAGAATTATTCAGTTGGTGTTTGTTGGGGCGCCGTCTCGGGCGCAACCGCCGCTTCTTCTTTCTTCTTCGGCATCGACTTGTCGATCTCTTTAAGCTCGCCGGCCGCCACCATGTCCTTGAAGATCGCGCCCAAGACGCCGTTCACGAAACGGCCGCTGGATTCGCCGCCGAAGGTCTTGGCCAATTCAATGGCTTCGTTGATCGCCACCTTCGAAGGAATGTTGGGCACCCACTTAAGCTCATAAACGCCGATGCGCAAGATATTGCGATCGACCACCGTGATCTGCTCAATGGGCCATTCAGGCGCGTAGTGCGTGATGATCCCGTCGATCTCCCCCTGCCGCCCCAGCACGCCGTCGATCAGCTCCTTGATGAAGCCGGGGTCGTCGTAGGTGGGCGCAAACTCGCTAATGCTGTGGCTGATGATCTCAGCCAAAGCCTCCGGAGCGTTCTTCCGGAAATCGTATTGATAAAGCGCCTGCATGGCGATTGTCCGACCGAGGTGTCGATTAGACATAAGCGAAAGAACGAAAAGAACAAAGATTAAATTTTAAAAGCCGCGAAATTACTTCGCGGTCTTTTTGACAGCTTTGGCTTTGGTCACTTGGCGGCCCTGATAAGTACCGCAAAAGGCGCAGGCCGTGTGCGGCTTGACCGGTTTGGCGCACTTCGGGCACTTGGTAAGCTGGGCCGGAGTAAGCGCAAAATGCGCCGCGCGGCGGCGTTTATGTGACGATGTACGGCGATGGCCTGGTAATCCCATATGTTTAGTTAACTATAATACCGCATTTCTGCGGTTTTGTAAAGCTATATATCCCCTTTTACACGAATCCCGCGCATATTGCAAGGGTTTGACCCGAAACCGCCCAAAAACGCCAAAAGATGGTATACTTTCTTCCTATGCTGCGAACTAAAAAAGAACTCGCCGCCGAACTCGTTCGCATTCAAAAAGAATACGAACGCCTGCAACAAGATTTCATCAAGATCGCCGGCGATGCCAAGAAAGCGACCGTCAAGGGCATCAACGTACGCGACGCCGCCGCCTTGTCCAGACTGAGAAAGTCAATGGGATTGGACTAAAAAACCGCCGCTACCAAACGGCGATTTTTTAAATATCCCGTTCGCTATTTGATCGGTTCAACTTTTAATCCGAGACTTTTTATCAAACCGTTTATCTTGTCTTTCCTGTTGTCATTTCTGGGCAGCTTGGGTGCGGCTTCGGCATACAATCGTTTGAGCTCGACAACCAATTCCGCCGGATCTTCGCCGGCCTTTTGCAATTCCGCCGCCAAGGTTTCGGCGCTTGAAAACAAATGCCCCGATCTTTCGTCATTTTGACGATCAATGACAAAGACGGCCAGATTGCCTCCTTTTATTTCTTTCATCGTTTTAAGGAGGATGCCGGCCGACTCTTTGTTAATTTCCCTCATCGATTCGGCCACCTTCCGGTTTTTTTCTTCCTCATTTTGCGCGTGTTCGACAAATTGCTCGTGTTCAACGCCGTTTCTAACAAGCCGATTCAAACCAACCCTTTCATACAATTTGTCGCCGAAAGACTGCATCGCGATGGCCACATCGGTTTCGTCAACTTCCTTTCCGTCGGCGCGGCGCCTCGCAAAAGCCGCCTCTTTTTCTTTCGCGAAATCCGGCGTTTCCAGCTGGCTGGCGTACAACTCAATGGCCTGGTCGCGCGTCGAATCCTTGCCCAGAACATGTTCGAACGTCCTTGAATGTTTATCCAGCGGCTCAACCGACTTCTCCGACGCAACCAGGGTTTTAAACGCATCAAGCAGACCGGCGGCGTCTTCTTCGCTAACGGTTTTAAAATTATATCGCGCCGGCTGTTCGTACTTGGCGAGCGTACCTTCCGCCCCGGCAACCGCTTCACGGTTAATTTCCAAATCCCGCTCAGGCGACGGCTCTTCGGAATCCCCGTCCCCGACCGGGGCCTCGACCGAAGCTGCGGATGTTTCGACGGCGGAGGCCTCGCCCGCCGTTTCAATGTTCGCGCTCGACCCAAGCGCTAAAATTTCAGCATCGACTTGCGCCAGCTTTTCCTCAAGCCTCTGGAGTTCGGCGTTAGCCGAGACCTCGGCCGCGAAAACAGCTTCGAAAGCGGCGGCGGTTTCGGCATCGAGATCGGCGCCCATTTCCGTTTTGATCGTCCGCGCTTCGT
>JAHFIF010000014.1:0-8855 GCA_023246535.1 bacterium | reverse complement strand
CGCCGACAATTCACCCCGCCGGGATTCCTTTGCTTCGGCGGCGGCTTTTTCCGCCTCCGCCCTGGCCGTTTCCTGCCTCGCCTTTTCAGTCTTAAGCGCTTTGGCCTGGCGGATCATTTCGATCGGACTCAACGTCTCGGGCATAAATATGTTCTAAAGAAATTATTTCTCATATCGTTCGCGAAATGACGCGGCCATGCCGGTTTCGGACGGGGCGGCAGGGGCGCCGCGGCCTGGGATGAGGGCGGCGGCTTTGTCCCATCGTTCTTTGATCGCCTGTTCGTCAATTTCCGGCGTTACAAAATCCATTCGATTGCCTTTCACTTCCACGCCTTCCGCTGCGAGAGCGGACAAAACTTCTGGCGGAATGATCATGGAAACATCTTCGGTAAAAACGATCGCCTGATGTGCGCCTTCGGCAAAACCGGATGAAATTGTGCCGTATCCCTTGTTGCGCAGCGCCATGACCGCGTCACGAACCTGCGGCTCGACGGCTTCGCGGAACGCGCCGAGCGCCAGTTCGTCGGCGTCCGGCGGCGGGCCGTTCTTTTGGCGCGCGGCAACTTCTTGAGCCGTTCGTTCGACAATTTGACCGCGCAAACGCATCGCCGCAATCTCACGATCGAGCACCGTTGCGTCAAGACCGCGTTCAATCAATCCCGAACGCCAAAGCGTAAAAACCGCTTCATCATTGCCGACGGCCACTTGGTGAACGGCATCGCTGCCTCCGGAAAGCGCCTCATCGAGCAAAGCTCTTTGGTCATCATTGAGCTTATCGCGCAGCGTTAAGCCGCGCTCCGCCTCGTTCGTATCGCCAATCTCCGCTTTGGTTTCGATCGAACGCATATGACAAGCAATTAATTATATAATTGTAGCATTTTTTTGGGCAAAAGTCAATGAAAAAAGGGGCGTCTGGCATGCAGATCGCCCCTTATGCGCTCGCCGCTTGCCTAGCGCCCCAGGTTCTTGCGCCGGAACCAGCCGTTAACGGCGGCACAGCGCAGGAAATAGCAGAAGCCGGGAATATAGACGCCGACGATCAAGCAGATCACGCCGGTCTTCACGTACCCGTGCATGATGAGCGCGAAAGTCAGCGCGATGAGCAGGATGAGAAAGGTCGTCAAGCAAAACCACAGCCGCCTGGCGACAAAATCCATCACCCGTAGCGTGAACAGAACAAAACTTACGAACATTTTAAGATCCTTTCTCCGATTTTGAACCGGACCGTTTCTTGCGAACGAACCGCGATAAATCTACGAAACAGTTATCATAAATTCGCGCTGCTGTCAATCCCCCGCCCCGACGCTTTCTATTTCTGATGCGTCTTAAAAAATCCGCGCGGCACCGGTGGCGTTAGAGACGGCGGTAAATTCGTGATATGATTTCAATGTCAATATGTCGAAGGAACAAAAAATTTATGTCGGCGGCTGGTTTCAGCGGACGACGCTGCATCTCTCCGAGATCTATGATTTTCTCGAAAGCGCTTCTTCGCCGCTCGACTTGGACAAGAGCAAGCTAAAAACGCTCCGCGGCGCGCTCGACATTGTTTCTGTGCAAATGCAGGTGGCGCGCCTTGATCGGATCGTCGTCAAAAGCCAAACCGGCATCGAAATTAACATTTACGAGGACGGCTTGGTCGTCTTGGGAAAAACCAACACCCGCTCGTTTTCCGAGGACATCAAGGCGCTCACCGAATACTACGAGAAAAAACTTTCGCCGGCGCTAAGCTACATCTTCAGCCTCGGCGCCCCCATCCCCAAGGAGCTCGCCAACATTAAAACGATCTATCCGTATTTCATCGTCCTGAAAAAGGCCGCGCCGGAAACAATCAAGAAGATCTTCAAAGAATTCAACGAAAAAGAATATTTCGACGTCAACAAAAAAGAATTTTCCATCTATCGCGGCGACAAGCTTTACGTCATTAACAATCTTTCCGAATCGGCCAAAAACATCGAACGCTTCATCGACGAACAAATCTTCATTCGCGAATTCAAATCGCAGCTGCACCGCTATCTCAACCTGCACCGGATCATCTGGGAGCGGATCGCCGAGGTCAAGGAAAAAGGCGCGATCCGCGGCAACGAGGTCGGCGCCTTCAAGCAGAAGGTCGACAGCTACGCCAAGACCATCAACCTGATCGAAGCGCGCATCAACCAAATGGGGGCGTACCTGCAAACTCGCGGCAAGATCATCAAAGGCAACAAAGAGCTGGAAAAATTCATCGGCGTGCTCGAATTCAAGCACGAGACGCTCGCCGACACGCTCGAGTACGTCAAAGGATTGTGGACGATGACCAAGAACTACGTCCAATCGGCGGCCGACCTCTTCGGCGGCATTCAAGCCAAGAGCACCGAAGCCTCGGTCAAGAATTTGGCGATCATCACCTCAATGGGCGTCGGCGCCACGCTGATCAGCCTCTTCACGCAAAAACCGCCATCCTTCACCCTGGTCGGCGGCATCTATTTCATCATCCTGGCCGCCATCGGATACGCGACCGACAAGGTCATGAAGCTGATCTATTCCCGAAAAATGTACGCCATCCGCGAAGCCAAGATCGCCAAGGACATTTCGTAAAAACGCCGCCAATCAAAACACGCCCCGGGAAGGGGCGTGTTTTTGATTTAACGATTCAGATAATGATTAACGGAACAGCCCCAATTGCTTGGGGCGGCCGTCCAATCAGACGATCGTCACCGAGGAGAGCGTGTCCTTGTCTTCCTTGAAGCGCATGATGCGGACGCCTTGCGTGGCGCGGCCGATCACGCGGATCTCTTTGAGCGAGAGGCGGATGGCCTGGCCTTTGCCGGAGATGGCGACAATGTCGCGCTCGTCCTTGGCGGAGACCACGAAGCCGGTTACGACTTCGCCGGTCTTGGCGGTGACCTCGGCCGTTTTGATCCCGGTGCCGCCGCGGCCTTGCAGGCGGTATTCGTTCAAGTTAGTGCGTTTGCCAAAGCCGTTGGCCATGACGACCATGAGCTCGAGCATGCCTTTTTTCACTTGTTCCGGCGCCACCACGTCCATGCCGACCACGGCGTCGCCGCGGCGCAGGTTAATGCCGCGCACGCCGGAGGCGGTGCGGCCCATCGGGCGGACGTCCTTTTCCTCGAAGCGCACCGACATGCCCTTGGCGGTCACGATCGCCACTTCATCTTTGCCGGCCGACGGTTTGACGTAGAGGAGCGAATCTTGTTCGCGCAGCTTGATGGCGATGAGGCCGCTGCGGCGGACGGCGGCGAATTCGGCAATTTCGGTTTTCTTGATCACGCCTTCTCTGGTGACCATGATGAGATACTTGGCGTCCGGCATGTCGGAAACCGGCAGAATGGCCGTGACCTTTTCGCCGGGGGCGAGTTGCAAGAAGTTGACCAGCGCCTGGCCCTTGGCCGTGCGCGAAGCGGCCGGGATGTCGTAGGCCTTAAGCTGGAAGGCGCGACCGCGGGAAGTGAAGAACAGCACGTCGGCGTGGGTTGAAGTGACGAACAGTTGTTCGACCATGTCGTCTTCCTTGGTGGCCACGCCGATCACGCCCTTGCCGCCGCGCCCTTGGGCGTGGAAGGTGTCGGGCGGGATGCGTTTGACATAGCCATCGGCGGTGATGATGACCATCGTCGACTCGTCCGGGATGACGTCTTCCATGGAGAATTCCTTGACCCCGTGGGCGATCACCTGGGTGCGGCGCTCGTCGCCGTACTTGTCGCGCAGCGCGACCACTTCGTCGCGGACGACGGTCAAAATGCGCTTGGGCGAAGCGAGCATGGCCATGAGCTCTTTGATGAGTTTCATTTTTTCGGCCAATTCGGTCTCGACGCGCAGGCGCTCGAGGTTGGCGAGCTGCTGCAGGCGCATTTCCAAAATGGCGACCGTCTGCGGGTCGGTCAATTTGAACGACTTCATGAGGTTCACTTTGGCTTCGTCCTTGTCGGCCGACTTTTTGATCGTGGCAATGACCTTGTCGATGTGCAAAATGGCGATCGACAAGCCCTCCAAAATATGGGCGCGATCCTTGGCCTTTTTCAGTTCGAACTCGGCGCGCTTCCTCACGATCACCTGGCGGTGCTTCACGTATTCGTCGAGCAGGGTCTTCAAATTCAAGACGCGCGGCTGAATGCCGTCGACGAGGGAGAGCATGTTCACGTGGAAAGTTTCCTGCAGCTGGGTGAGCTGGAAGAGCCGGTTCAGCACCTTCTTGGGGTAGGCGTCCTTTTTGAGTTCGATGACCACGCGCACGCCGTCCTTGTTCGACTCGTCGCGAATGTCGCGGATGCCGTCGATCTTTTTGTCGCGGACCAATTCCGCGATCTTCTCCAAGAGCGTCGCTTTGTTCACCTGGTACGGCACTTCGTTCACGATGATCCGGAAGCTGCCGGTCTTTTCTTCGACGATCTCGGTTTTGGCGCGCATGACGATCGGACCGCGGCCGGTCACGTAGGTCGCCAAAATGTCTTTCTTATTGTAAATGATGCCGCCGGTCGGAAAATCCGGCCCCTGGATGACCGACATGAGGTCTTCGACCGAGGAGTCCGGCTCGTCGATGAGTTTGATGATCGCGTTCGTGATCTCGGTCAGGTTGTGCGGCGGGATGTTGGTGGCCATGCCGACGGCAATGCCGACCGTGCCGTTCAAGAGCAGGTTGGGCAGCTTGCCCGGCAGCACGACCGGCTCCTGGTGCGAGCCGTCGAAGTTGGGCGTGAACGGGATCGTGTCCTTGTCAATGTCAAAAAGCAGCTCTTCGGCAATGGGCGAGAGCTTGGCTTCGGTGTACCGCATGGCCGCCGCCGAGTCGCCGTCCATCGAACCGAAGTTTCCTTGGCCGGTCACCAGCGGATAGCGCATGGAAAAATCCTGGGCCATGCGGACCATTGATTCGTAAACGGCCGAATCGCCGTGCGGGTGGTATTTGCCGAGCACTTCGCCGACCACGGTCGCCGACTTGCGGAATTTTCCGCCGGCGCGCAGGCCGACCGACCACATCGCGTAAAGAATGCGGCGATGGACCGGTTTCATGCCGTCCCGGACGTCGGGCAAGGCGCGCGAAACAATGACCGACATGGCGTAGTCCAAATACGATTCTTGCATTTCCCTGACGATCGGGCGCGATTCAACGTGGCCGACGAGAAATTCTTTGGGGCGTTTTTCAGACATGGGATTATTTCTTGACCGGCGTGTTAGGAGCGGGCGCGGGCAAACCCGGCGCGGGCAAAACGTCCGCGGCTTTGATCGCGCTCTTTTGCACGATCTTGTTCTTAAGATCTTCGATCGCCGCCGCCTGAACCGCCTGCGTGCTGATCACTTTGCTTACTTGCTTGAGATTGTTGTCAAACTCGGCCCGCGCCTTGATGAGCTCGGGGCTGAGCGCGCTTTTCGTCGCCCCAAAAACCGACAAGATCGAGCTGACGCCGCGGTCATGCAATCCGCCGACCCGCCTGATCGCGCCGGGCAGCAGATAAACCCAAACCCCGACGATTGCGGCGAACAGGACGCTGCCGGCCACCCAAGCCCAAAGATGTTTTTTCATATGATTAATCTTTTTCCAAGACTATCACCTTGGTCTCTTCCACGGGCAAATCCTTTTTCACGGCCTTCCACTTGGCCAAACGCTCCGGACTGCCGACGCCCATTTCTTTGAGGAATTTTTCGAGCGGATCGGATTTGGAAACCATCCCCGGCAAAGCATAGTGCATGGGGATGACGATGCGCGGCGAAAGCTGGGTGATTATCTCCACCGCCCGCTTGGCGTTCAAGACCGTTTCGCCGCCGACCGGGACGAGCAAAATGTCGATGTCTTCCAAAGCTTCGCGCTGCGGATCAAGCATGTCGGCGCCCAAGTCGCCCAGATGCGCCACGCTCAAATCCCCGACCTCGAACCGGTAAAGCGTCGTGAGCCCGCGCTCTTTCCCCTCTTTCTCGTCATGCGGCGCCGGAATCCCGTAAACGAAAAGCCCGCCGACCTCGTACTCGCCCGGGGTCTGGATCGTAAAAAGCTTCTTTTCGCCGGCGGCTTTGACGGCGTCAATATTGTTGTGCGAAGGGTGGTCGTGCGAAACCGTGACCACGTCGGCCGACAAGTTGCGCGGGATCTTCAGCCCGGTTTCCGCGCCAAAGGGGTCGGTCACCAGGTTGGCGACCGCGTCGCCGTTCTTCGCTTCGATGGAAAAGCACGACAAACCGTGCCAGATGAATTGAATTGATGCGGCCATAGGCGGTAGGTAATATAAAAATTCTCCCGATTTCGAGGTATCAATTTAACACGTCCGGGCGGCGCTGACAATGGATAAAAAGAGGCTCGAATATTGCATCGAGCCCGTGCGGAACCGCCCGGTCAAATGAGTTCGGAGGCGGGAAAAACATGGATCGTTCTTTCCGTCGATCGGCGTTTCAGCTGCAGCTGCTCCACTTGCACCAAGCACTCATGGCCGTCCTCGCGGTCGGGAACCGTGCGAATGGCCGGATCGGTGACCTTCCAGCGATTATAGTCTTCCGATTGGTCGCGGCCGACCGCGGTCATCGAGAAGAACGTGTAGCGAACGATGTCGCCGACGCGGTGCGTGGGAATGGCGTCCTTGCGGGCGCCGCAACGGTCGGCTTCGGCTTGGGTGCGGTACGGCGTCCTGCATTTAGGACACTGAAAAGAACCACTGTGTTTTAGCATTTTCACTGCCCTTTCTTTGTCTGGACCTTACTCTTACCGTTTCCTAGTGTCAAAATACCGCCACGGGGCGGTATTTAACTTCTTAGACTTCCATGATGTCGATATAGTATTGGATCTCCTGGGCGATATCCTGAAGCGACGGCAATTTTTCAACATAGGCAAAACCCTCGCGGAAAGTTTTCACCTTGTCGCCGATCTCGGCGGCATAGCTCGGCATGCGGTCGGCGAGCGCGGCCAACTCGTCGATCTTTTGCGCCAGCGCTTTTTGCTTTTCTTGGAAGTCCGCAAGCAGGATCGAGAAATCGCCCTGCTTTTCTCCGGCCAGCAATTTTTCCATTTCTTCATGGACGCCGTCATGGGCGGCCAATTCGGCTTCGACAATTTCCTCGCGAACATCGGCGTTGAAGAAGTGCTCAAAACGCGAACCGTCGCGGACCGACTCGATATTGCCGCCTTCGGCAACGAATTTGTCCAGCGCCTCGCGCGACGAGGCGGAGAGTTTTTCCCGCATGAGGGCGCGCTCCTTTTGTTCGCCGTATATTTTGTAGAACTTATCGTAAGCCTCGCAGTACGCCCAAAGCTCGGCGCCGAAGGCGATGAGCTTTTCCTCGATCGTTTCCAGCGACGCCGCCGGATCGCGCTCCAGCGCCATGAGTTCGGCCTCCATTTCCCGATGCCGCGCTTCCGGAAAAACGCCCGGCAAGCGGTGGATGACATTCTTGATCAGATCGATGGTAGCTTGGTATGGGTGCGGCATATGGTTTTTAAATTGGTAGATCGATCGCCTTCGACGCGTCGCCCGGTTCTTGCGCCGGCGCGGCCGCGGTGTTTTCGGTTTTGACTTCGGGCTCGGCAACGGTGGCTTCGGGCGCCTTCGCATGAACCGGCGGCGCGATGTTTGGCGCGAGGTCGATATTCGATTTTGGCGCTTCGTGGTGCGGCATGGAAAAGGTCGGCGCCAGGCCCATTTGTTCGGCGGCTTTTTGGCCGGCGGTTTTATGTTCGGTCGCCGAGACGGAAGCGTCAACGCCTTTTTTATAGCCGGCGGTTGTCGACATATCCTCCCCGGGCAGACCGAGACCGAATTCTTCCATGCCGCTCTTGTCGAGCGCGAGCGCCATATTGTTAGGCGCGACCTTGGTCAATAATTCTTCCCTTGTTTCCGGACCGCCGTGCTTTTCAACCTTGAGGCCGGCTTTTTCCAGCTTTGCCTGCTTGGCGGCCAGGTGCTGTTCCAGCGTTTCGTCGGCGCTCTTTTTTTTCTCCGACCGCGCTTCGTTGACCAAACGCTGGCTGGTTGCGGCATAAGTCGCCACGCCGTCCGGGAGGTGCGACTTAAGCAGATGCTTGCTCTGCAGCCCCTTAAAAAAACGCGCGGCCTTTTCTTTGGTCGTTGAGCCGCCGGCAAACTTGCCAAAGCCCGCCTTCTTCGCCTCGCTCATCGCCGCTTTCAGGTCAGTACCCTTGATCGCCCATTTTTTGGTCGCGGCGAAAACGTCTTTTTTAGCGATATTAGCCATATTGATTAAATACTAGCACAAATTTAAAAAAACGGCCCCGGACCGAAGTCCGAGGCCGGCTAGCGGCCGATCCTTTTTTCAATAAGCGCGGCGCGCAACTTTCTTAGCGCTTTCGCTTTTATCTGGCGAACTCTTTCGCTGGTGATGCGCATGAGCGCGGCAATGTCTTTGAGCGAGCTTTCTTTTTCCCCGTTCAGGCCGAAAAAATGTTCGATCACGAACCGTTCATTTATGTTCAGCGCCCGCAAGACCGCGCCCGCAAAAATGCCTTTGACCTCTTTCTCTTCCAACAAATCGTCGGGCGGCGCAACGGTCCGGTCGGGAATTACGTCGAGAAGCGTTCCGGCATCTTCAAGCGCGCCCAGCCGTTCGTCGAGCGACATGACCTCCTGCCCTTTGGCCATGATCGCAATGATCTCGTTCAGGCGCGGCGCGACCACGCCCATTTCCTCGGCGAGCGTCGCCAGATCTTCGTCGCCGGCGAGCCGCAAGTCGAGGCGGCGCTTGGCGGCGAGCTTATGGAGGCGGCCGTAGAATTCGGCGACGTGCGGCGGAATGCGGATCGGACGCCCGTACTCGTGCGGCCCGCGATTAACGTATTGTCTGATGCGCCACGAGGCAAAAGTCGAGAAGCGAAAACCCAATTCCGGATCGAAACGAATGATCGCGAGGATCAAACCTTG
>JAHFIF010000013.1:9321-17025 GCA_023246535.1 bacterium | reverse complement strand
GCGCGGTAAAATCCAACTCCGTACCTTCGTGCATAAGCTTAAGCGAGCCGCCGTTGACCGCCGACAAAATGTCGGCGAGCAGCCGCTCGGTCAGCTTCATCAAGTCCTCGTAGTCGGCGTACGCCCAATAGAATTCCACTTGCGTGAATTCCGGATTGTGCGAGTGGTCGATGCCTTCGTTCCTGAAACAGCGCGCGACCTCGTAGACCTTTTCAAAACCGCCGACGACCAAGCGCTTCAAATACAGTTCCGGCGCGATGCGCAGGAAGAGATCGATGTCGAGCGCATTGTGGTGCGTCTTAAAAGGACGCGCGGCCGCGCCGCCGGCGAGCGTTTGCAGGATCGGCGTTTCCACTTCCATGAAACCTTCATTATCGAGGAAGGAACGGATTGTTTTTACGATGAGCGAGCGCTTCTTAAAGATCTCGCGGACTTCCGGATTCGAGATCAAGTCCAAATACCGCTTGCGGTAGCGCACCTCGGTGTCGGTCAGCCCGTGCCATTTTTCCGGCAACGGCAAAAGCGATTTGGTGAGCACGGTCAATTTATGTACGTCGATCGAGCGCTCGCCGCGTTTGGTCGTGAAAACTTTTCCTTCGACGCCGATGAAATCGCCCAGGTCGAGGCATGGCAAAACCGTGTCATAAATTTTTTCACCCAGCACGTCCTTGTGAAAGGCGATCTGCATGGGTACGCTGCCGTCTTCGATCGTCGCAAAGGTAAGGCCGCCGTGCCCGCGAAACGCTTTCAAACGTCCCGCCACGGTGATCACTGTCCCCTCTTTTAGCAGATCATCAAATTGCGAAATAACGGCTGAGAGCAAATGTGAACGGTCGAACTTGGCCGGGTACGGATCGAGGCCCGCATCCATGAGCTTCTGGAGCTTAACTTTTCGCGCGACCTCTTCTTCAGTTTGTCTGGACATAGCCTGCGGCTTCACTTCGATAATCAATAATGCTCCCCGAGCGGATCGAAGTTCCGCGGCGGGGATATATAGCGTAATTCTATCGTATTTTACGTTAATTCGTCAAAGCATCGATTAAAGAGTGAGATTACGGCTCTAAACTATTGACAAGTTCGCTATAATATGCTAAATTTTTGATGGTTTCATTAAACAATTTGCTCGAAAGGAGAAGCGCGGCATGATCTTCGACCTCAGGGATCCGCTGGCTAAAGAGGTGCTTAAGGCTTACCTCGAAACCGCCCGTGCCAATGGCAAGACTATTGGCCTGACCTCGGGCTCGTTCGATCTCATCCACTTCCACCACGTCCTGTTCTTCACCCGCTGTCAGCGCCACTGCGACATTCTGGTGGTTGGGGTCGATTCCGACGAGCTGGTCCGCGAGCGCAAAGGCGCCGGCCGTCCGCTCATCTACGACTCGCGCCGCCTCGCCATGGTCGACGCGCTCAAGCCGGTCGCCTTTGCCTGCATCATCGGCAGCGTGGCCGACTTCGGACTGGCGGCCGAATTGGTGCAGCCCGACGTCATTTTCAAGAACGACGCTTTCGCCGGCCGCGAAAACGAAATTGTCGGCCGCGAACACGCCAAGTGCGTCATGATCGTCGGCGATGTCGTCGAGCACACCTCAACAACCGAGATCCTCGAGCAAGCCGCCCGCCTCGTCACCGGCGGAACCCGCAAAAGCTGACTTGTTCCGTCCGCGTCAAAGCCCCGAAGCATTCGGGGCTTTTTTCTTTTCATAAACGTACGCGTGGACTTTTGCAGAAATTAAAAAAGCCCCATGCATCAATCCTTGACGGATCGACGCACGGGGCTGAGATCGAGACTTTGGGCTAGAGCTTTTCGAGCTCGAGCCATTCGAGCGATGTGACGACCGGGAAGCGCAGCGCCCGCAGGTAGTCGAGGTCGAGCGATCCGAGATGGACCGCGAGCGGCCGCTGGACCCACTTGTAGATGGCGATGCGGAACAGCTTCACGAATTTGATGACCCAGCCCTTGAGCTGGTCATCACTGTATTCCTCGAACATCTGGGCAATGACGAAGAGCACGTCGACCGGCATCATTCTCTCGCCGGCAAACAGGTAGAGGCAGGCGTCGAGCACCGGGAACGGCATGAGGTCTTTTTCATCCTCTTGATTATCCTCGAGCTCGGCCGATGCCTTGGTCTTCATGAGCCGCTCCAGCGCGTCCGAATGAAGGAACATGGTATCCTTCATGTGATTCAGCATCTCGATGATCACCGTCTTCGGCAGATTGCCAATGAGCGAAAGGCCGCCCTGGTTGTCGCCGCCGATGGTGGTGTATCCGACCGCGGCTTCCGACATGTTGCCGGTCTGCAGCCAGAGCATCTTGAACTGATTCGACAGCATCCACATGATGTTGGCTCGAATGCGCGGATGCGTGTTCTGCTTGGTGAGACGGTCCAGCTCGCCGCCGGGCGGGAGCAGGCTCTTGCCGATCGCCTGCATCCGTTCGACTTCCTCGCCGATCGGGATCTCGACGAACCCCACGCCGAGTTCGGCGCAGATATCGCGCGAGATATCCCTGGTCGTCTGCGAGTTGTGCTTGGTCGGCATGGAAACGCACAAGATGAATTTCTTGAGCGCCTCGCCCGACAGTCCGCGCACCTTGGTCGCATAGACGTAAGCGTCCAGGAGCGTGAGGATGGAATCCTTACCGCCGGAAAGGGCGATCAGAACGCCTTCGAACGCGCCGGTTCCGGTCATGTACCCGTCGAGGCCGGTGATCTTGGCCTGGATGAGCTCGTCGAAGTATTCCTTGCGCGCTTGCGGATCTTCGGGGATAAAGAAGTTCTTCGAGGCAGGCGCCGGGTAGCGGAACGACTCGTGATTGATGATCATCGGGCCGTCGAGCGTTACCACCGCGCACTTCTCGCCTTGACGCTTGAATTCCGCTTCGTCGCCGCGACGGGTCGTGTTGAGGCGCCTGATGCGCGAGGTGCGACTCAAGTCAACGTCGCAGACGGTGAAACCGTCTTTGATCTTTGACTCGCACAGCATTCTTCCGCACTGGTTGACGAACGCGCCGCCGTCGAAGCTGAGCGCGTCTTTTCCGCCGAACTTGTTGACGTAAACGACGGTGACAAAGTTGTTGGCGGCAACGGTCGAGACCAATTCGCGGCGCGTGTTCCACGCGCCCGAACGGAACGGCGAACCGTTGATGCTGATGATGGTCTCGGCGCCGCTGTATGCACGGCGGGCGGCCGGACCTTCCAGCGACCACAAGTCTTCGCAGATGACGACGGCGAAAGTGCCGGCGGAGGTGCGAAAAACCATGTCGCCGAACTTCATGCGTTCGACCGCATCGAGGAAGCCCGGGATGCCGAGCGCCAGCGTGCGATACTCGTCGAAAACGTCGTAGTTGGGAAGCTTCTCTTTCGGAACCAAGCCGATGACGGAGCCGCGGTGAACCACCGCCGCCACGTTGTAGACCTGGGATTCGTAGAGAACGTTCAAGCCGAGAACGAAGACCGTGTCATAGTCATTGGTCGCTTCGGCAAAACGCTTCAGCTGTTCGAGCTGCGGAACAATGAACCCTTCCCAGCCGACCAGGTCTTGGGCCGGATATCCCGAGATGGAACATTCGCCGAAGACGGCGTAGGTGCAATGCTCGGCCGCCATTTTTGCGGCGTATTCGATCAGCCTGTCCGTATTCGAGACGAACGCGCCGATCACCGACTTGAGACTGGCAAGCCCGAAACGAGCGAGCTTGATGTACTTTGGTGTTCGCTTTGGTTTACTCATCGTTAACCTCCGTTCAAAACGTTGATCATGTCGGCGAAGGGACGTGATGCGTCCTCGACGATGAATTTCTTCGATGCCTTGACCAGCGGATGCTGACTCATGGGATGGGTGTTGGTGCTGATGATCTTGACGATCGGCGAATCGATCAAGCGATTGATCGCCGCTTCGTCCTCGGGCGCCAGGTGGCTGGCAATGGCGTAGACGGCGACTGCGCCGCGTTGCAGGTAAGCCTTGGCAGCGCCGATCAGGGTGCCGCCGCTCGCGATCATGTCGTCGTAGATGACGACGATTTTTCCTTCAACGTCGCCCACGACTTCGTAGACTTCCGTCCGATCGAATTCGCGATTCTTGTCGACAAAGGCCATCTTGGTGCGATAGCGCTTGGCGAACGACTTGACCCAGCGCGGCCGTCCGAGGTCGGCCGAGGCGAACATGAAGTCTTGCAGCCCGAGCTGCTCGAAGGCCGAATCCAGAATATCCTCGGCATAGAGCTCGAGCGCCAGGCAATTGCCTTCGTAGTAGTGCGCGTACCCGGCGGTATGCAGGTCCATGTGCAGGAACGTGTTTTCGTTCGTCCTGCCCTTGGGCAACTGCGACAGCCGGCGCGCCACGATCTTGGCCGTAACGACTTCACCCGGTTTAACCGCCCGCTCCATCCTTGCGTACGGAGCGAAGGGCATGACGTAGAAGACGCCGCGGGCGCCGTATTTGGCGACCGCCGTCCCGGTCCGACAGACTTCTTCGAAGTCCGGATCGGTTTCATTGCTGCCGCTGCCAACGATGACGACATCGCGATTGACGAACGACAGGCGGTCGGCAACTTCGAGTTTCAAATACAGCTCGCTGCCGCCGAACCGTTTGCGGGTCGTTGGTACGACCTCGGCGCCGATCTGGGCGCCGATCAAGTCGGCAAAGTATTGCGAATTCGCCGTCGAGATGATGAGCGGTTTGCGTGAACCCATGATGGTCTCCTTGTTTCGTTTGTTTACGTGTTCAGTTTTCAAAGTTCATTCGTTCGAAAACCCCGCCGATGGCGAGGTGCTCGAATGAACGGCGGTGGAGGAGCGAATCTCCCCCACCGCCCGAGTGTGACTATAAAGGATTAGACCTTACATTCGACGTAGTCGATATTGGTGTACCCGGCGCCGATCTTGTAGTACTCGATGTCGCTGGGTTCGCCGGTGAACTTTCCGATGTTGTCGGAAAACTTCACTGTGCCTTTGCCGTTAGCCGACTTCGGCTTGACGACCAAGGACAACGGACCGTACCACAGGCCGTCGCGCCATTCGTTCGGCCACAGGTCGTTGGTGAGCGTCGTGCCCCAGCCGTAGCTCAGCTTGATCCGGCCGCTGAAGTAGGCGTGCAGCTTGAGGATCATGCCGATGTCCAAACCGTCGCTAAAGATGAGCAGCTTGGTCTTGGGATCGATGCCGTGCCTTTCGTAGCGGGCGATGAGCCGGTCGCCGAAAGCGAACGGTTCGCCGGAGTCGTGGCGCACGCCCTTCCAGTTGCGCAGTTCGTCCTGGGTCAGGTTGTCGAAGAAAAATTCCGACCCGTAGGTGTCCGGCAGGAAGATCGAAAGGCCATGGCCGTACTGCTGCCACCAGCCTTCGAGAACTTCGTGCTGCGATTCGCGCAGCCAGTCTTTCTGGCCGGCGCGCAGCGCGGCAATGATCATCTGCAGGCTGTGGGCGTTGGTGCCCATGGGCGTCGTGCCGCAGTGCATCGCCAGACCCGTGTTCGAGCTGCCGAGGAATTGCTTCTTCAGCTCTTCGCAGAGCACCTCGTTGACGTATTGCTGCCATTCGCCGCTGAAGCGCCGACGCGATCCGAAGTCGGAGATGAAGATGTCGGGATGCTGCAGAAGGGTCTTGATCTTCTCCGCCAGCTTCAGGCGTCCGGCCGCGTACAGGCATTCGATCTCGAAACGCGACAGGTGCTTCATCAGCATGATGTTGTACAGCTCGTTCACGACCGCGAGCGCGATCGTTTCCCAGAGCTTGACCATCGGCCACGGCCCGCGGAATTCGAGGATGATGTCGGGGCCGACCTTTTCCAGTCGGTATTCCGGCAAACGCATGCCTCTCAGGAACTCGAGATACGGTTCGCAGAACATCCGGTTGCCGTACTCGTTGGTGCCGCGCAGGTAGTGCAGCTCGCTGTTGGTGAACATGAGCGTCCGCACGTGATCGAGCTCTTCGCGCAGCCGTCCCAGATCGAGCAATTCTCCCAGATGCACGCCTTTGGTCCGGCAGCGTAGCGCGTAGATGACGTCGACGTCGGGATACCTCATCCAGGCAAATTGTCCCATGGGAAATTTGTAGAAGTCTTGCCCGTCGAAGAGCGAGGTGATGATCGGCCTATCGTGTTGTACTCGTCGCATGTTGCGTCTTCCTTTCCGTTGTTGAAGTTAAAGAACCGTTCCGTCTCGGAACTTCCGAGGCGAGAGAGCTGATACCAAGGGTTGCTTCGTATCAATTCTCTAAAGATGCGGCGCGGGAGAGGGACGATCCCCTCCCCCGCGCCGGTTGGCGCTAGGCCGCGACGCGATAAAGCCCGTGTTCGACGATGTACCGTTCGACCGCCGGGCTCACCAAGCCGGTGATCGGCAAGCCTTCGGCCAGATTGCGGCGAATGGTCTTGGAGGCGCCGTCCGTGCCGGAGTAGAAAACCTTGCGGTTCGGCGGCAGGTCGACGTGGTTGAAGCTCGATCCGATGCGCATGAAAACCGCAAAGTTGAGCGTCGACCAAAGTTCCCGGCCGTTCTTCCAGTCGGTCTGGATGACGGCGTTGCCGTTGGCGCCGCCGCGAATGAGATCGGTGCCGATCACGTGCCAGATCTCGCCCAAGGGCGCATACCGCGCCTGGAGGTCGATCGTGCGCATGAAGGTGCCGCCCGTCAGGTCAAAATCATCGACGCGCATTTTTGATGCAGCGTTGCCGAAGGCCAGATGCGCCATGGCGGCACGATCGGCGGCCGCAACCGAGCCGGTTGTCGGCTTGTCGGGCCGGTCGCCGCACGGGACAACAATGACCTCGTCGAACGCGACAATGAGCGGCGTGGTCATCTTTTCATGATGCGTTCCCGGGGGGTTAAAACTCCCGCCAAAGATGGCGATTCTCTTTCGCATGCGTCCCCTTTCGTTTGTAATGTGCGTTTGGCTTTCGTCTTCGAGCGTCGAGCTCAGCTCGACTTCCGAAGGAAAAGCCGGGACGTTTGGCGCGCGAATCGCGCGAAACGTCCCGGACATATGTCACTTCATTCGCATCGCTTGCGGACTAGGGCGAGCCGAAGCCGCCGGCCGCCGCCTTGCTGAAGCCGGCTCCGCCACGCGCTTGCGAAACGCGAACGGCCGACTGGGAGAGCGTGCGGAAGACCTTGCGGATGTCGCTGGCATTGTTGCTCGGGGTGAGGATCCACTCGGAAGGGATGCCCATTTCCCCGAAGACAGCGTTGAAGTCGGTGGTGCCGTCGGTGATGCCGATGGCCGCCAGGATGTGCATCTCGGTCTTGAGCATGCTTTCGATGATCGGACGAACCGACGCGGGGCTGAGGTGCTTCCGCGACCCCTCGTCGTTGCCGTCGGTGATGATGGCCGTCACGGTGCGGCACGGGATGCCGGCATCCCTGAACTCCTTGGTCTTCGCGAGAACCGTACCGCACAAGATGGCGATTTGGTCGTAGAGCGGCGTGCCGCCCCGCGGATCGTAGTTGCTCGTATCCATTCGGATCGCCCCGTCGAGATCGACGTACGGGAACAGAATGGTGCCGTTCAGGTAGCGGGTCAGCATCCGGACGGTACTGGCCTGCTTGGAACCCTTGAGCGCGTCGATGACGAGATTGTGCCCGTCACGAACCGCTTGGGCGTTGCCCGGAACGAACCGAATGGAACCGGAATCGTCGGGCATCAGGCTGACGAGGGTGACCTCGCTCTCTTCGACGTCATCAACGTTGCAACCGAGACCCGATTGGATCTG
>JAHFIF010000013.1:0-9311 GCA_023246535.1 bacterium | reverse complement strand
ACGTTGGTGACGGCAGGCGTGAGCGTATTGCCGAAGAGCGAATTCAGATTGGCTTGGCTGGTCATTTTCTTTCGTTCCTTTTCTTGTTGCGGACGTTGTTAGATCTGGATCCCGGTCCACGACTGGATCGGGTCGGTGAGCTGCACCAGGTTCATGCCGGCGTCAGCAAAGCGCTGCAGCGCGGCTTCGGCATCGGACGTATAGTCGGCGAAAAAGCCGCCGGCGGGATTGGGCACGGTCACGGACGACATGCCGTCGGTCGCCACGTAGATCTTCTTGGCGAGGGCGCGGTCGGTGGCGACGATCTCGAAGAGCAGATCGTTGATCGAGCTCTTGACGCAGTGGCTGGCCGCTTGGCCGAAGATGAGCACGGCGTCGGCGCTCAGCAGCGTCTTGATGAAGCGGGCGTTCTTTTGCGCCAGCGGTTTGCCGTCATGGCGAACCAGCACTTCCGGGCTGAGGATCGAGTAGTTCTCGGTGAGCGGATGTCCGCCCTTGACCTCAGGCTCGTTCTTGGCGCCGCGGACGTAGGCGTGGAACATTCGCGCTTCCTGGATGACGCCGGCCAAAGCGTGGCCGTCCTGGCCCAGCACGCAGTGCGGGGGCCAGATCTGGAGCTCGAACTTGCCGCCTTCCTTGAGCTTGCGCACGTAGTGCTTCACTTCGTCGCAAAGCCAGTTGTAGTTGCCGTTCGCGAGCCAGCCGGCCATCGCCGGATTCGGCCTGACCTTCCCCTTCTCGACCATGTCGATCGTGATGGTGGTGAACGGAGCGACGAAATTGTCGTTCTCGTCCAGCCAAAACGACGACGTGAAGATCTGGAAGGGCAGGTGGGTGTCCATCGTGAAGCTCATGTCGGTGATGATGCCGAGGTTCTGATAGATGAACTTGGCGATCCGCACGTTGTCATCGATGGCGCCGGTGCCGCTGCGGCCGCCGACGTAGAGCGTGCCCTCGGGGAAGCAGAAATCCCTCTGCAGATCGATCCCCAGGACATGGAACTTGAAACGGTCCGAGCCCGCCGGCTTGATGCCGTGCTGCCTGGCCCAATCCATGGACTGGCCGAGCAGGTCGGCGAGCTTGGGACTGTAGCCCCACAGCGCGGCGTTCTTGGCGTTGAAGAAGGAGGGCAACGGGAGAGATACGGCGTTTCTGGTCATGATCGGTTCCTTTCGGTTCTATCGTTGATGTTCGATTCGTTTACGGTTCTTATGCTTACTGCGTAAAGGTCACTTGATGACCAATCTGACGATTTCTGTCGACGTGGCCGCGTACAGGCCGTCGGGACCGACGAACAGTCGACTGCCGGCATTGACGAACGGCTCGGTGTCCGGGAACGACTTGACCACGATGAGGCGGCCTTGGTCGATCTCGACTTTGACGACGCCGTCGTCGGTTGGCGCCAGCAGGAAGTTTCCCGCCGCCGCGCCGCCGCGAATGCCGCCGAGCCAGGTGCTGTCGTTGTAGGCGGTCTGGGCCGAAGCCAAGACCGTTCCGTCGGCAGCGATGACCGTGCAGCGATTCACAAGGTTGGCGCCCTCTTGGGTCGTGGTGAAGAACCAGCAGCGGTCTTTGGAAAAGGCCGTGGTGGCGTCCACCAACTTGCCGCGAATGGTTGGCAATTTTACCGAGTCGTTGAGCCCGCGATTTTCCTTGTCAAAGACAAAGGCGATCGTGAGCGCGCCGGCGCGATAAAACCCGAACCCGAAGGTCGGACCGACCCAGACGTGCGTTAGTCCCGAAATGACGTCGCCGATCCGCTCCGGGCCGAATTGGCCGTCGCGGAAAAGCTGTCCGCCCTGCGTCCAATAGACGTGATCGGCATTGGCGGCAACCACCGAAGAGTTGTCGACGACGTCGACATTGATCTTCTCCGGCGCTTTGGCGGGATTCAACCCGACCGCCATGTCTTTCACGGCCAAGTAGGTCGTGTCGCCGCGGAAACGAACGCGCAAGCGGGGGTCCAGGTTCCCCTGAACGACCGTGCGGCCGTCTTCGCGCCGAAATTCGCCATTCTCGTGGTAGAGCCACTGCACTTTTCCGTTTTGGATCTCCACCCGCACGATCGCTCCGCGAGTGCGGAAGATGCGCGTGGCAGTGACCTGGCCGCGGATCTGAATGGTTTCCTTCACCGCCGCGGGCGCGGCCGTGGCGCAATTGGGGCACACGCTTCGCGCATGCTCCGCGCCGCAGGAAACGCACTTGGTCCAGCGCATGTTCTCGAGGAGCGTCACGGGGAAAACCCCGCGCTGATCCTTTTCGAACACCAGGTGCCAGTGCTGAAGCAGCTCGTCCGGCAAAACCTTGTAGGGAATCGCCGGCTTCGGATACTTGACCTCGGGATGGAAAACGGTGATGCGCTTAAGCGGCCTGGCATCGTGCTGCACCTCTCGTTTGGGATCCTTGGGCACGTAAACGCCGCCGTAGGGATCGACGCACAACAGGCACTGCATGGCCATGACGTTGAAGGCGTACCAGTCGGAATCGGGCGAATGGCTTTTGCCCTTGGCCATTTCCGGTCTGGACCCGTGCGGATTGCACAGGAGCGGATCAACGAAGCGCGCCGTATACACCGAACAGAGAAACGAACCGAACTGCATGCTGTCCGCGTCGATGAAATACGTGTCCGTTCCGGCGACCAGTACGTTCAGGTCGTTGAAATCACCGATCACCACATTGGCGGCGTGGATCTGTCCGACCGTTTGGTGCATGCCGCGCAGAATGGCACGGATCGTTTCCGCCGGCACGTTCTGCCGGAACGACTTCTGTCCGTAACGGAGCAGAACTTCGGTTCCGGAGAGGAAGCGCATGGCGAATCCGACGATCTCGCCCCTGGTGTTGGTGGCGAGCGCTTGCGGTGCAATGACGTTGGCCGGCAGTCCTTTGGGGAAGGCCGGCAGTTTGCGCTGATGTTCTTGAATCCGCAGCCGCGCCATTTGTTGTTGCGCGGGCTCGTCCTTGAACATTTGATCGTCTTCGCGCCGATAGACCTTGAGAACCTGGCCGTTGCCAATGTCATAGACAAGGGCTTCGCCGCCTTCGCCCAAGGGCTTGTTCGGATCGAGACGATGGCGTTTTCCGTCTACATAAACATCAAACATTGGCCACCTTCCTTCTGCGACCGACCACGAGCGTGGTGTCGTCTTTGAGGTATCCCGGCATGTTGAGATCGGCGACGCCGCCGTTGGCGAGCGTCAAATGACGACGCAGCATGTCGGGGTTCCTGAAGAATTTGTCTTCTTGCCAGAGCCGGTCGAGCGGACCGATCAGATTGCTTCGCCCGGGAAAGGGCTTGGCCTCGGCCGCCGCCAGATCCATGACGCCATCGGTGCCGACGACAAAACTGTTGAGTTCGGCCGTGGGCATGACGCGATGGATCTTGAACCTGACGAGCGCCGGATCGATCTCGGACTTGACCAGTCCGTAACCGATATATGGCGGCATGTTATCGGGGAACGGTCCAATGGGGATCGTTTCTCCGTTCACGTTGAGGTAACCGTCGCCGATCGAGAAGAACAGCGAAACATCCGGGAGAACGAGCGCGCCCACCAGCGTGAAGAGCAGATGATCATTCACGAATTGCGAACGACTGCCATCAAACATGTAGACGATTTCGTCCAGCTTCTCCAGAATTGCGCGGCGCGCATCTTCCAGATCTTCTTCCCCGAGCGGGAGCGGCGGATCGGCCGCGTGATTTGGCCCGAGCGGGGGCAACGGAGCATCCGCGTCATTGTCGGCTCCTGATGGAGCAAACAGACGCAATTCCTCCATCGCCAAACGCGCTCCAAGAATCGCTCCGACCTCGCTTTTGACGCCGCTGCCGCAGCCGTCAGTAACGACGGCAACCAGGCAACGCTCGCCAAGATGCGTTTGGTGCGAGTCTTGATTGTTCTTTCCGATGGTGCGATGGTCGCGACCGGCAACCGTGGCGGATGCCAATTCGAAGATATCGTTCATCTTTCATTCCTTTCTATTTGCGATGCGAATTTTCAGAGACCGACCGCGACTCATGCGCGGATCCTTGCCAAAAAGCAGGGATCTGGGCACGAATTTGGCACGATGAAATAACGCAAGAGATTAGCAGAACTTTGGCATTTTGTCAAGTCTTTTACCCGTTTTTACACAAACTTGGCGAAGTTATAGAGCTTGGCCGGACGATAGGCGCCGCCGGTCCGCATCTTCCCGCTTTCCTTGATCAGGCCCAGCGCCAAATATTTTTTCTGGAAATTGCGTTTATCAAGCGGTTTTCCCAAAATGCTTTCATAGGTATTTTGCAACTCGGCCAAAGTAAATTCCGCCGGGAGCAAACTCCAGGCCACGTTGGCATATTCCAATTTGGCGCGCAGGCGCGACACGGCCGTCTTCGCAATGGCGGCATGGTCGTAGGCTAATTTCGGCAAAGCCTTGACCGGCCACCAGCGCACGTCGGCGTATTTTTCCGTGGTCTTTAATTTAAAGCCCCCATTCGGGATGAGCGCGAACCAGGCAATGCTGATGACCCGTCCCAGTTTGTCGCGCTGTACGTCGTCAAAGGTCATGAGCTGCTCCAAATAAACCTTTTTCACGCCGGTTTGCGTCGTCAAAATGCGATCGACGGCTTGGCGCGACGTTTCCTCGTCCCCCAACAAACCGCCCGGCAGCGCCCATTCGCCGGCAAACGGCGCTTTTTTCATTTGGATGAGCAGCACCTTGAGCTGTTTATTTTCGACGGTGAAAATGGCCGCGTCGGCGGCGACCTTGATATTTTGGACGGCGGGATGTTTGGTCATAGGCTTAGTTAATGTATTACAAACACAAAGTAACACCGGCCTTTGTTCGTGTCAAGTGTACATTAAGTAGCCTTATCCACAACCGCTTGACGTAAACCTCCGCGCCTTGACGCGTCTTATTGTTTAACATGACAAGATTGAACGAAACGCGGTAAAGTGGTAAGATGCAACGTCGTATGGAAAAACTCATTCCCGACAACGAGCTCGTGCTCTTAGCCAAGGCCGGCAACGAACAAGCCTTGGGCGCTTTGGTCAATCGCCATTTGTCGCTGGTTTACGGCGCTTGTTTGCGGTATTTGCGAAACCAAGACGAGGCCGAGGATGCGGTTCAAGAAACCTTCGTCAAAGTTTGGCGCCACTTGAAAAAGATCGACCCGCAAAAAAATTTCAAAGCCTGGGTCATGGAGATCGCCAAAAACACCTGTCTCGACATTCTAAAAAAGAAACAGGCCGTGCCGCTCAGCGCGTTTGAGGATGAGGCCGGCTTCAATTACCTGGCCGAATCGCTGGTTTCCGCCGACCAATCTCCTGCCGAGGCGGCCGAACAGTCGATCCTCAAGCGCGTTTTAAATTCCGCTTTGGACAAACTCTCGCCCGCTTATCAAAAGGTCTTGTCGCTCTATTATCAGGAAGGTCTTAATTTTCGCGAAATTTCTGAAACCTTGCACGAACCACTGCACACGATCAAAAGCCGCCACCGCCGCGCCGTCATCAATTTGCGGCTGATCCTGGGACAAAACAACTTTTAGAAAAGGATGCACCAAAATGCATCCTTTTTTCGTATGTATACCATGTCTTATAGCGCCAACAACCTGCCGCCCGGCCTTTTTGACAAGGTCATGGCCGCCATCAGCGAAGAACGGGCCCGGCTCCGGGCGATCCGAAATTTTATCATTTCCTCTTTTTGCAGCGTCGGCGCGCTCATCTCCGCCTTCTTTGTTTGGAACGGCCTGGTCAGGGAACTGGCCGCTTCCGGTTTTGGCCAATACGCGTCGCTCATCTTTGTCGATTTTCAAGCCGTGCTTGCCAATTGGCAAGATTACGGGATGAGCCTGCTTGAATCGTTCCCGGCGGTGAACGTCGCCGCCCTCGCCGGCGAGGCCGCGGTCGTCATGATCCTGATCAAACTGGCCATCGCCTACGCTAAAAAGATCAAACCGGTTCACCATCTTAAAACCGCTAACGGCATTTAACTATGGACCACGACGAAACGCCGAAACATCATGCCGAAAAACGGCCCGAGCCGACGATCATCGCGATCTTCCGTTCGCGCTGGTTTGTTTTGGCGCTCAAAATCTTCGTCGGTCTGGTGGCCGCCCTGCTTATTTTCCAGCTGGGCATGTTCGTCGGTTTCCGCAAGGCCAATTTTTCTTTCAGCTACGGCGACAATTACCACCGCACCTTCGGCGGTCCCGCCGGCGGCTTTATGCGCGGTTTTGAAGGCAAAGACTTCATGAACGGCCACGGCACGGCCGGCGTGATCGCCGCGGTCAACGACGACGGAATCGTGATCAACGGCTCCGACGGCATGGAAAAGATGGTCGCCATCTCTAAAAAAACCAGTATCATCAAGGGACACGCCGCCTTAAAGGCCGCCGACCTTCATCTTGGCGACCTAGTGACGGTGATCGGACGCCCGCAAAATGACGGCACGGTTAGTGCCGAGATCATTCGCGTTTTCGGACCGCCCATGCTGCCGCCGCCGGGCAACCTCCCCCTACCCCCGTTAAATTATTAAAAAGAATATGAATTTCATAAAAAACCTTCTTAAGAAAAAATCGGTCATCGGCTTGATCGTGATCGCGGCAGCCGTTGGCGGGTACTATATATATAAAAACGCCACCCAGGCGCCGGCCACGACCCGCTACGTGACCGCCGCGGCCGCCAAAGGCACGATCAGCGTTTCAGTGAGCGGCACCGGACAAGTGGCCAGCACCAACCAGGTCAACGTGAACCCGCAGGTTGGCAGCACGATCATCGCCTTGCCGATCACTGTGGGGCAAAAGGTGTCCGCCGGCGACATCATCGCCCGCCTCGACCAAACCAATCTGCAACAAACGCTTAGGAACGACCAGGCGTCGCTCGACAGCGCTAAATTGTCGCTGCAAAAACTCCAGGAACCCGCCTCGGCGCTCACGCTCCTGCAGGCGCAGAATGCCTTGGCGCAGGCGCAAACCGCAAAACAAAACGCGCAAACCGCGCTCACGAACGCCTATGAGAACGGTTCGACCGCCGTCACCAACGCCTTTCTCGACCTGCCGAACATCATGACCGGACTGCAGGACGTGCTCATGGGCAGCGAGGCCAGCCGCAGCCAGCAAAATTTGGATTTCTATGCCAATGCCATCCGCGCATACAATCAATCGGCGGATGATTATCGCAACAAAGCCTTCAACTCTTACCAAACGGCCGTTAAGACCTACAACAAAAATTTTTCCGATTTTAAAAATATTACCAGCGCTTCTACCAACGACCAGATCACGGCGATCATCAATGAGACCGATGCCACCGCCGGCACCATTGCCGAAGCGATCAAAGACAGCGCCAGTCTGGTTCAGCTCTACAACGACATGCTGACGCAAAATAACGTCAAACCGATCGCGCTCGCCACCACGCAGCTTAACCAACTCAACAACTTTACCAGCACGGTGAACGGGCACCTTTCCAGTTTGTCGAACGTCCAGCAGACGATTCTTTCGAGCCAGAACACCATCACCGCCTCGCAACAGAGCATTGCCGAAAAACAGGCCAACATCGCCCAACTGACGGCCGGGCCGGACGCGCTGGACATAAAATCAGCGCAATTGAACATTGAGAAAGCGCAAAACGCCTTTCTCAACGACCAACAAACTTTGTCTTACTACACCGTCCGCGCGCCGTTCTCCGGTTCGATCGCCGTGCTGCCGGTCAGCCTGGGCCAGCAGGTCTCGTCCGGCACGACCATTGCCACGCTGATCGCCGATCAGCAGGTGGCCAACGTTTCGCTCAACGAAACCGACGTGGCCAAGGTCAAAATCGGACAAAAAGCAACCCTGGCTTTTGACGCGATCGACGGCCTCATCATTACCGGCGAGGTCAGTTCGATCGATCTGATCGGCACGGTTTCGCAAGGCGTTGTTTCCTATAACGTGAAGATCGTCTTTGATACGCAGGACGACCGCATCAAGGCCGGCATGAGCGTCTCCGCCGCCATCATCACCAAGACCGACGTTGACGTGCTTTACGTCCCGAACGCGGCCGTAAAAACGCAAGGCACGCAATCATACGTGCAAGTTCTGACCAACGGGCAGCCGGTGCGCACCAACGTCGTCACCAGTCTGGCCAATGACACCTATACCGAGATTACCAGCGGCCTTAATGAAGGCGACGAAGTGGTCACGCAAACGATCACCAGCAGCGCCGCCAAGACAACGTCCGCCTCCGGCACCTCGATCCTCGGCGGCGGGGCGCTGCGCGGGGCCACCGGCGGCGGCGGCTTCCGCGGCAACTAAAACATATGATTGAATGCCGTAACATCACCAAATCATACCGCAACGGCGGCGAAGAAACGCCGGTGCTTAAAGGCATTTCTTTTACCGTCAAAGACGGCGAGTATGTGGCGATCATGGGCCCCTCGGGCAGCGGCAAATCAACGCTCATGCATATTTTGGGCGCGCTTGATACGCCGACTTCGGGACAATACCTCATCGACGACCATGATGCGTCGTCGCTCACGCCCGACGAATCCGCCGACTTCCGCATGAAAAAGATCGGCTTTGTTTTCCAAGCTTTCAACCTGCTGCCGCGCGCGACCGTCCTGCGGAACGTCGCCCTGCCGCTTATCTACGCCGGCGTGGAAAAAACCAAGCGCGAGGAAATGGCCAAGAACGCGCTTAAGGCCGCTGGCATGGACGAAAGCCGTTTCTCTCACCTCTCCAACCAAATTTCCGGCGGACAAATGCAGCGCGTCGCCATCGCCCGGGCGCTCGTCAACAATCCCACCCTGCTTTTAGCCGACGAGCCCACCGGCAACCTGGATTCCAAAACCGGCGAAATCGTCCTGGCGACGCTGGAAAAACTCAACGCCGAAGGACGGACGATCATCATGATCACCCACGAACCGGACGTTGCCGCGCACGCCAAACGCATCATCATGCTGCGCGACGGACTGATCGTGAGCGACGAAATTAACAAAAAACGGATCAAATCATAACCCCAATCACATGCGCATTTCCGATTTGCTAGGCGAAACATATTCCGCCGTGACCGTGAACAAGGTCCGGTCCGGTTTGACCGTCCTCGGCATCGTGATCGGCATCGGCTCGGTCATTGCCATGATCTCGGTCGGCCAGGGCGCGCAGGGGTCGATCCAGTCCTCGATCCAATCGATCGGCTCAAACCTCATTGTCGTCACCCCCGGCGCGCAGCGTTCGCCCGGCGGACCGGTTTCCGCCGGACGCGGCTCGGCGCAAACCCTGACGCTTGAGGACGCGGTCGCCGTTCAAGATAACGTCACCGGCGTCAAGGCAATTTCGCCCGAGGTTAGCCGCCGCTACCAAGTTA
>JAHFIF010000012.1:3840-17061 GCA_023246535.1 bacterium | reverse complement strand
CAGGCCCTGACCGAAGGCGCGCTTTTGGCGGACTACAAGTTTTTGACCTTCAAGCCGCAAGAAGCCAAACGCCTCGCCAAACGAAAACCGGCAACGATCGCGCTCGTTGAGCAGGAAACGACGGCAGTGCGCGCCTTTGAAAAGGGGATCGCCTTGGGCGAAATTTACGCCCGCGCCACGATCTATGCCCGCGACCTGGTCAATGAACCGGCCTGCCGATTAGCCCCGTCGCACCTGCGCGATCATGCGGCAACGATCGCGGCGAATGAAAAGAACGTTCAGTTGAAAGTTTTGGATGCCGCCGCCTGCGCCAAGCTGGGCATGGGCGCATTTTTAGCCGTAGCCAAGGGCTCGGAAGAAGCGCCGTATTTTTTGCACCTTGTTTACCGGCCCGATCGCTCCAATAAGGCTTATCGGAAGATCGTCATCATCGGCAAGGCTGTGACTTTTGATTCCGGCGGCTTGTCGCTCAAGCCTTCGGAACACATGGAAACGATGAAATGCGACATGGCCGGCGCGGCGGCGGTGCTGGGAATCTTTTCCGTTCTGGGCGAACTTGAACCCGGCGTCGAGGTGCACGGCTTGATCGCCGCCTGCGAAAACATGCCTTCCGGCAAAGCCATGCGTCCCGGCGATATCGTGACCGCGATGAACGGAAAAAGCATTGAAATTTTGAATACCGACGCCGAGGGCCGTTTGACCTTGGCCGATGCGCTGTCTTATGCCGACAAGAAAATAAAGCCCGACCAAATGGTCGACTTGGCGACCTTGACCGGCGCCTGCATGGTGGCGCTCGGCACTGACATTGCCGCGGTCATGACCGTAAATGACCGGCTGCATGAGCGCTTGTGGGCCGCCGCCGAAACAGCCGGCGAACCGCTGTGGCGCTTGCCGCTGCCGGACGATTATGCGCCGCTCGTGGCCGGCGACCATGCCGACCTGCGCAATACCAGCCGCGCCCGCTACGGCGGCGCGATCACGGCCGGATTGTTCCTGAAAGCGTTTGCCGGCGACACGCCTTGGGCGCACTTGGATATCGCCGGTCCGGCTTTTGCCGAACGCGACGCTCTTTCATACATAATGAAGGGCGGCACCGGGTTCGGCGTCAGGACAATGCTGAATTGGCTGAAAAACTTCTAAAGAAAAACCGCCGAGCTGAGCTCGACGGTTTTTGATTTTAATCCGGGTCGCCCAGGAGTCCGAACGTCGGTTCGCCGGGCTGCCATTCGGCCGGGCACAGCTCGCCGGTGCGCAGCGCCGCCAGGACGCGCAACGTCTCGCTCACCGAGCGACCGATCGCGTTGTCGTGGTAAAGCGCATAGCGCAGGCGTCCGGCCGGATCGATGATGAAGGTGCCGCGCAGCGCCACGCCTTCGTCCGGGAGAAAAGTCCGATACGCCTCCGAGACGGCGTGGTTCGGATCGGCCAACAGCGGATAGCGGATCGTGCCCAGCGCCTTGATCCAACGGACGTGCGAATCGATCGTGTCGGTCGATATTCCCAGCACCTCGGCGTCGACCATGTCGAACTGGTCAAAACGTTCCGAGAATTCTTTGACCTCGGTCGGACAAACGATGGAAAAATCTTTCGGGTAGAAGAAGATGACGACCCAGCGTCCGCGCAACTTGCTCAACTCGTACTCGGCCGGTTGGATCCCGGAGAGCACGCCTTTGAGTTTGAAGTTTGGAGCCTGCGCGCCAACCCTAAAATTATCGTTTGCCCCGGACATAAGTTTATGCGGTCATGTGTATTATTTTTTCGTAGATGGCGTTGGCCGCCGCCCAATCAAGATTCTTCCAAAAATCGGCGATGTATTTTTTGCGATCCGAACCGTAGTCGATGAAGTAGGCGTGCTCGTAAACGTCAAGAACGATGAGCGGAATGCAGCCCCAGACGCCGCCTTCGTTATGGGCGTCGGCGCCGAAGATGTTCAGCTCGCCGGAGTTGGTATTGTAGGCCAGCACGACCCAACCGCGCATGGCCATGCCGCTCGCCGAAAAATAGGCGATGAATTTTTCGACCGAACCCCACTTGGCCGCGATGGCGTCGGCGAGCGCGCCGCTCGGCGCGCCGTTGCCGCCCAGGACGTTGAAGTAGGCCTCATGCAAATAGACGCCGTTGGCGGCAAAGGTTTCGGCGCTGCGGAGCGAACGGAGTTCGGAATAAGTTTGATTGGCCGCCGCCTGGACATCGGCGTTATCGCGCGCCGCGCCCAGTTTTTCCCAAACTTCATTCAGTTTGGCGACATAGCCGGCGTACAGTTTGTCGTGATGGATCTCGATCGTCTTTTTGGAGATGCCGGTCAGCTCGCTGCTGAAAGGCAGGGGTTTGGCCGTATAAGCCATATGGTTGGTGTGAAGTGTTATCATGCATTATACACCGAATATCGAATGCGGAATATCAGATGCCGAATTTCGCATTCGGCATCCGGCAACTCGCCATTTCCATAAGTTGACACCGAGCCAAAAATCGTAGTAAGATACGAATGTAATTAACCCCCAATTATGTCGTATTCATGCCAGTTTTGCGGCGAAATTGAGGAAGGCGAGGTGGTCATGCGTTGCGGCGCCTGCGGCGGCGAAAAAGTGCTTCGCGGCACCTTGGGCAACCAATGTGCCGATTGCGAGGTCACGGATTCGTTTTCCGCTGTTTGTCCCAGCTGCGGCTCGGACGAGCTTGAGGCTTGAACCCTCGACCGCGCCGCCGGCCGGGACGGCCGGCCAAAATTATTTCATGCATAAACCGAACACCGTTATTTTTCATTACGGCGAGATTGCCCTTAAGACGGGCAATCGTCTTTTTTTTGAAAAAATGCTCGTCGGCAACATCAGCCAGGTCATGAAAAATACCGGGCTTGGCCATGTACGCCTGGTTCGCGGCCGTCTCTTGGCCGAAGTAACCGCGGCTACCGACCTTGAAGCCGTTAAAAAATTAGTACCCTTTCTTTTCGGCGTTGTCTACGCCGCGCCGGCCGTGCGCACCGAGCCGCAAATGGACGCGATCGCGGCCGTCGCCGTGGCCATGATGAAAAACGCCCCCGAAGGAACGTTCAAGGTCGATGTCCTGCGCTCGGATAAGAATTTTGCCTCAACCTCGATGGCGATGAACGCCGCGCTCGGCGAAAAGATCATCGACGCAACGGGCCGGAAGGTGAAAATGCGCGACCCGGGCGTCATTTGCGCCGTCGAACTTTTAGAGAATGACGCTTATGTTTCCGTGGAACGCTTTGAAGGACCGGGCGGTTTGCCGACCGGTTCGCAGGCGCCGCTCCTCATGATGCTTTCAGGCGGGATCGATTCGCCGGTCGCCGCCCTCCGCCTCCAGCGCCGCGGCGCCGCCATTTTTGGAATTCACTTTCACAGCTATCCCATCACGACCCGCGCCTCGCTGGAAAAGGTGAAAGAACTGTCGCAAGTGATCAGCCGCGCGCAAGGCGGCATGACCGTTTTCATGGTGCCGTTCGCCGACATCCAAAAAGCCACGGTCAAATTCGCGCCGCCCGGTTTGCGCGTCGTGCTCTACCGCCGCTCGATGTTCCGCCTGGCCGAGCGCTTGGCGCGCCAAGAGGGGATCCTCGCGCTGGCAACCGGCGAGTCGCTGGGCCAGGTCGCCTCGCAGACTGTCGAGAACATCGCCGCCGTTTCCGATGCCGTTCACATGCCGATCCTGCGCCCGTTGATCGGAACGAACAAGGAAGAGATTATGGCCGAGGCGCGCGTCTACGGGACTTTTGACATTTCCATCCGCCCGCACGAAGATTGCTGTTCGTTATTTTTGCCGGAGCACCCGGAGACCCGGGCGAAGATCGAGATCGTTCAAGCGGCGGAAGCGGCAATTGAAGGCTTGGCCGCGCTGGAAACCGAAGCGATCGCCAAGCTGGACAAGATCACCGAGAAATGCTAAGGTCCGCCGTTAAGAAGGTTAAGGAATCGCCCTTTAAAAACGGTTTTCGATAACGAGGAACCAAAGAAAGAGAGAGATGAAATGGTCAAATTGCTAGCTCTGGTGCCTTTTCTCGTCAGTTTCGGACCCGGCGAATACCGGATCGCGCAAGAAACGCCCGCCGCGGAACGCGTCGCGCCGACGCCGTACTCTGCCAACGCGGCGGTCAAAACGCCCCCGGCCGAGAATGCGGAAGCCGCTATGCGGATCCGCTATGCCTACGCTGAGATCAGCCGGCTGCGCGCCCAGTTGGCCGACGCCACCGGACGATTGGAAGAATCGCGCCGTAACTTTTCCGCCCTGGATGCCGACGCCAAAGAACGCGCCGCCAAGATCACGAACGCGGAAAATCGCAACGGCGAGTTGCACAAGCAGCTCATCGATCAGCAAAGCCGGATCATTGCGGCCGTCGCGGCGAAGAATGAAGCCGAGGCCAAGGTCGACGAATTGAAGAATTCGGCCAACCGCGCCTGGGTGTATTGCCTTCTCCTCGGCTTGGCTTGCGTCTCGCTCGTCTTCTACGCTCTGAGCCTTTACGATTCGCTTCAGGCGATCATGGTCCGCCTGCCTGAGAAAAGCAAAGACGACCAGATTGCCGCGCTGCAGATCGAATTGGACAAGCGCGCGAATGCGGTCATCAACCTTGAATTGCTCAAGGAGAAATACGCCGCCGCGCGCGCCAAGAGCAAACGCGCCGGCGAACGCGTTTCCAAACTGCTGCAACTCCAGCGCTTGTCGACGCAAACGGCCCTCGCGCGGATCAACGGACTGCTCGGCGCGATCGACCGCCTGGCCGTGCAGTTGAACGCCTTGCGCCTTGCCGACTCTATCGTCTACAAGGACCGTATTCGCGTTCTGGAAGAGCGGCTCGAAGGTGCAGACCTTAAGTTGGAAGCGCGTCTCGAAGAGATCGGGCGCTTTGTCAATTTCCAAGCCGGTTCGGAACGAACGATCGAACGGATCACCTTAGAGGGATTTGAGATGCTTGGCCGGATCGCCTTGTTGTGACGCTGCGCGCGGCGCTCGACGAGGCTAATGAAACGATCGCGGCGTTAAACGGCGGGCCGGCATCCGCGCCCGAAACCTCGGCCGTGACAACGGCAGAAGCGCCGGCCGAACCGGACGCCGATGAGGCGGCCATGGTCGCGGCGGCGGAATTGAACGCGCAAAACGCCGATGCGATCGAAAAAAGCCGCGCCGGCATGTTGAGCGGCACAACGCCCAACTTGCCGCCTTCAGAATCGCTCCCGATTGCCGATGAAAATCCGGCAACGGGCAAATTGTAACCGAAAATCGTCCGTTTGCGGGCGCCGAGCACCAGCTCTGCGCCCGTTTTTTCTTGTTGGATTAAGACGACGGTCTGCGGACTGGACAAGAACGTCTTTTTGTGGCACGGTATGCCGTTACTGCTGTTTACGCTTTCGGTCATTGAAACAATTCGTTTGGCAAAAAGGAGAAAGAACCAATGCGACAATTAGCCCGATCATTGCTTGTGTTGACGCTGGCCGCGTGGGCCGCGGGCGGCACCGCGCGCGGCGCAACCTTAGGAACAGGGGAGGAACGCGTGCCGCTCCTCGGCACGCCAAGCTTGCCGCGCGATCCGCGTCCGCCGCTGGCGGCGCTGGCCGCGCAAAAGGCCGAACTGGAATCAAAGCTGAGTCTTTCCGAAGCTGCTTATCGCCAATTGGCCGTGCGTAACGCGCAGGCCAATCGCGAGCTTGCCCAGACACAAGCGTCGTTGAAAACAACGCGCGAGGAATTGGCGACGGCCAAAAATACCGCGATCGTCGCGGACCGCCAGTTGGATGAAGCGATTTTCGAAAAACGAATCTGCGGCTTCGCGGCGCTGGTCGTGGCGCTCGGGTTCTGTTTGCTCCTCGTCATCAATCGGCGGACGAACCGTTTTCCCAACCGTTGAAACAAAAGAGGTTAACGATGAAACTGACGGTTATCATTCTGTCGCTGCTCGGGCTGGCGCTTCCGGCCAAAGCGGAAGATGCCGAGACCTGCCAAAGGACCGACGCCAAGCTCAAGCCCAGCGAACGGATCGAACGCCTGGAACAGCGCGTTCTCGCCTGCGACCTCGACTTGCGCCTGATCGCGAAAGAGAAAGACGATCGCGATCGAACGCTTTCCGAATGCCGGCGCGCGGCCGACCGCTCCGAAAGCGAGGTCGGGAAGCTGAAGGATGAATTGCTCGAAGCCAACAAAAAACGCCTGGAGCTGGAGACGGCGACCAAAGAGCTGCAGGCGCGGATCAACGGCATGGTCGGCAAATATGAGATCGTTTCGACCGCCACGGCCCTCGGGATCGTGATGATCCTCGCGATGCTCGCGAGCGCCATGGCCTGGGCTTACGTGAAGTATCGTAAAACCTTCCCGCCCAAAAAACATTTTTAGGCGAACCCCCGGCCCTTCAACGGGCAATCCTCAGCGGATTGCCCGTTTTCTATTTTAACGATAGTCTATGGTCATGACCGGCACGCTATACATCGTCGCCACCCCCATCGGCAACCTTCAAGATTTGAGCCCCCGCGCCATCGCCACGCTGCGCGATGCTTCTTTGATATTGGCCGAAGATACGCGCGTCGTAAAAAAATTGCTGTCGCATTTCGACTTACATACGCCCGTCGAACGTTTCGACGCCAACGCCGGCGCCGGCATGATCGAGCGCGTCATTGGCAAGCTGCGCGACGGTGCGACGCTGGCCTTGGTTTCCGACGCCGGCACGCCGGCCATCTCCGACCCCGGGGCATGGCTCGTCGCCGAGTCGGTCAGGGCGCTGGGGCCCGAAGCCAAGATCGTGCCGATCGCCGGACCGTCGGCGGTCACCGCCGCGCTTTCAATTTCGGGATTTCACTCCGATATTTTTACTTTCTACGGTTTCTTGCCGCATAAAAAGGGACGAACGGCGCGGCTCAACGCGGCGGCGGAGACCGAACATACGGTTGTGCTTTTCGAATCGCCGCATCGGATCGAAAAAACGCTGGCCGAGCTCAAGGCCATTTGCCCTGCGCGGCGCGCGGTCGTTTGCCGCGAATTGACGAAAATGTTCGAGACGACCGAACGGGGGACGGTCGCCGAACTGGCCATGCCCGGACGCATCCGCGCCCAGGGCGAATTTGTGATTGTGCTGGGTCCGAAAAATTGATAAGATTAGACGCGGAACATGCAACATGAAACATTCGGGCCGAGTCGCGCTCGGCAAGAGTGTTTAGTGCTTCATGTTTCATGCTTTATCGAGTTATGCCTGACAAATTTTACATTACGACGGCGATCGCCTACGTGAACAGCGATCCGCACATCGGCTACGCGCTCGAACTGCTTTACGCCGACGTCCTGGCCCGCTATCACCGGATGCGCGCCGAGGACGTGTTCTTCGTTACCGGGACCGACGAGCACGGATCGAAGATCCTGCAGGCCGCCGAGCGCGCCAAGACCGAGCCGCAGGCCTTCACCAACAAATATTCGGCGCGTTTTCGCCTGTTGGCCGATCTCTTGAACATTGCCAACGACGATTTCATCCGCACGACTGAAGACCGCCATCGCGTCGCCGCGCAAGAGCTGTGGCGCCGCGCCAAATTGTCGGGCAAGATCTATAAGAAAAAGTACGCCGGACTCTACTGCGTCGGCTGCGAAGCCTTCAAGACCGACAAGGATCTCGTCGAGGGCAAATGTCCCGACCACAATACCGCCCCCGAGCATCTGGAAGAAGAGAATTATTTTTTCAAACTGACGGACTACAAGGACGCGCTCACCAAGCTTTTCGCCTTTCGTCCGGAGTTTGTCGTTCCCAACGGGCGCTTCAACGAGGTTAAGGAATGGGTGAAGGATCTGGAAGACATCAGCATTTCGCGCTCGTCGCGCCAGCTCACCTGGGGTATTCCCGTTCCCGACGATCCAGAGCAGGTCATGTACGTTTGGTTTGACGCGCTGACCAACTATTTGACCGCCATCGGTTTCCCCGAAGAACGCTACAAGAAATATTGGCCCGTTGACGTTCACGTCATCGGCAAAGAAATTTCCCGTTTCCACGCCGTCATGTGGCCGGCCATGCTCATGGCCGCCGGCGTCGAGGTGCCGCACCAGGTGGCCGTGCACGGCCACATTTCGGTCGACGGAAAAAAGATGTCCAAGAGTCTCGGCAACGTGGTCGATCCGTTCAAGGTGGTTGAAAAATTCGGCACCGAGCCGACCCGTTATTTCCTGTTGCGCGAAATGCCGTTCAATTCGGACGGCGATTTTTCCGAAGCGCGGTTGCGCGAACGCTACGCCGGCGATCTGGCCAACGGCGTCGGCAACTTGGTTTCGCGCGTGTTGGCGATGATCGAAAAATACTGCAACGGCGTCGTGCCGGCGGTCACCCCGGCGCTCATCATGCCGTCCTGGCTCGCTTACCAGCAACATTTGGCCAACCTTGATCTGCACCTGGCGCTGGCCGACGTCTGGGACGTCGTCGCCTCGGCCGACAAGATGGTGACCGAGCGCGAACCGTGGGTGCTGGCGAAGACCGATCCGGCGGAGCTGGCGAAATTGCTTTACGTGCTCGCCGAGACGATCCGCCACATTGCGCTCATGCTCTGGCCGTTCATGCCGGAGACCGCCGAAAAGATCTTGGCGCGCTTGGGCGTGACGCACGACCTGGGAAAGGAACCGCTCTCCGAACTGCAAGCCTGGGGTCTGCTCAAGCCGGGCACGATCGTGTCGAAAGGCGAGCCGCTTTTTCCGCGGCTCGACAACCCGTTAAAATCTAACAGCTAAAATTTAACGTTGAATATGTCTTTGCAGACTCTCAACCTGATCCTCGCCGCGTGCGTCGTTATTTTTGTGGTGAACGGTTTTTTCCAAGGCATCATCCACATGCTCGGCTCGATCCTCGGACTCATTATCGGCGTCGGGGTCGCCAGCCGCACCGATACGGCGGGCGGCGCTTGGCTGCATACGCAGATCGGTTGGAGCCAAAGCATTTGCACGGTCATTGCCTTTGTCGTTATCCTGATCGTTTTTACGCGCGTTTTTGGCGTGCTGTTGCACGTTCTGGAGAAAGCGTTTAATTTCATGAAAATCCCGCTCGTCGGACTGGCGAATCGCGCGGCCGGCGGCGTGCTCGGCTTTTTTGAGGGCGTTTTTGTCGTCGGCGCCACGCTCATCATCCTTAAAACGCTGCCGTTTCCCATCATTACGACGCTCTCCAGCTCGGTGCTCGCCGTTTCGCTGATGTCGGCCGCCTCCATTCTCATGCCGCTTTTGCCCAAGTCGATCCAAATGCTCTACAAGGTTTAAAATGAAATTTAACGCGATCGATTCCCACTGCCATTTGCAACTCGCGGCCTATGATGCCGACCGCGAGGCGCTGATCGAACAATGCCGCGCGAGCGGCATTGGCGTTATTGTCGTCGGCACCAACAAGGAAACGTCAGCGGCAGCCGTGGCCTTGGCGTCAGCCGTCCCTGACGGCGTCTGGGCTTCGATCGCCGTCCACCCCGGCCATGTTCATGCGCCGCATCATGACCCGCAAGAGGTCGTTGCGCCGCCGCCGGAAGAATTTTTTGAAGAAACGTTTTTTGCCGCGCTGGCCGCCTCTAAAAAGGTGGTAGCTGTGGGGGAGACCGGCCTCGATTATTACCGCTTGATTGAAACGCCGGGACATTCGATCGCTTCGATCAAGAGCCGGCAGCAAGCTAATTTTTCCGCGCATATCGCTTTTGCCAAGAAAAATGATCTGCCGCTCATCATGCACGTGCGCGACCGCGGCGACAGCAGCGCCTATGACGAGGCGATAAACATGCTGCGCCGCGAATACGGCGACCAAGTTCGCGGCGTAATGCACTGTTTCGGCGGCAATCAAGACGACGCGCGCCGGTGCCTGGAACTGGGTTTGTATTTGGGAATCGGCGGGATCGTCACTTTTCCGCCCCGCAAGGGTGAAGAAGAAAATCCGCTCGCGGCCATCGTCCGCGACCTGCCGCTTGACCGGCTCCTGATTGAAACCGACGCGCCGTACATTGCGCCGGTTCCCAAACGCGGCGAACGCAACGAGCCGGCCAATGTGCTGATCGTCGCGCAAAAAGTGGCTGAACTGCGCGGCATGCCGGTGGGGGATATTCAGCGTAAAACAGCAGAAAACGCCGTTCGCTTATTTAATCTTGCGTAGTCGCAAAAGCCGTGATAATCTGACCGTCTTACTATCCACATATAGGATATGAATGAAAAGGTGAAAAGCGCTCTTACTTCGGTAGCCGGACCGTTCCGCTTTTTTGGCGGCGGCCTGTGGCATTTGCTTAAAAAGATCTTCGCGCCCTCGAAGCGCGGGCAGTTGCGTTGGCGCATTGTCGCGATCGTCGTGATCACGCTGGCCGCCGCGCTCTACGATTATCCCAAGCCCTACAACGACGCGGCCAAAGCGGTCAACTCCGCCGCCGCAAAGAATAATTCTTTCAAATGGGTCAAATTGCCGAACGCGCCCGAATCGCCCTGGAAACTCGGGCTCGATCTTTTGGGCGGCACGCATTTGGTTTATGAAGCGGACATGAGCGGGGTCAGCCAAGGCGATCGCGACGAGGCTTTGGCCGGCGTGCGCGATGTCATCGAGCGCCGCATTAACGCCTTTGGCGTGGCGGAACCGCTGGTCCAGACCGAACGCAGCGGCACCCACTATCGCATTATTGTTGAATTGGCCGGCATCAAAGACGTGAATCAAGCGATCAAGATGATCGGCGAAACGCCAACTCTTGATTTCCGCGAAGCGTCGGCCACACCGAGCGCGACCACCACGGTCGCCACGCCGGAATTGACCCCGGCGATGAAAACCTATAATGAATCGGCCAAGAAAAAGGCCGACATGGTTGAAAAGCTCGTCTTAGCGAAGGGCGCGGATTTTGCCGCGCTGGCGAAACAATACTCGGAAGATCCGGGCAACAAGGATAAAGGCGGCGATCTCGGGTTTTTCCCCAAGGACGCGATGGTCAAGCCTTTTGCCGACGCGGCCTTCGCGCTCAAGGTCGGCGAGATCACCAAAACGCCCGTGCTTTCCCAGTTCGGCTACCACATTATCAAAAAGACCGGCGAAAAAACGGTCGACGGCGTCGCGCAGATCAGCGCCAGCCATATCTTGATCGCGACGCAGTCGCCGCCGGCGCCGCCCGCCGCCGATTCTTCGGGCTGGAAAATGACCCAGCTTTCGGGCAAGGACCTGAAACGCGCCGCCGTCGTCTTTGATCCGCAATCCGGCGAACCGACCGTCCAGCTGACCTGGAACGCGAACGGCCAAAAGCTGTTCGGCGACATTACCGGCGCCAACATCGGCAAACCGCTCGGAATTTTCCTTGACGGCCAGCTTATTTCCGCCCCGACCGTGCAAGCGCAAATTACCGGCGGCACGGCGGTCATCAGCGGCAACTTCACCCTCGACGAAACCAAGACCTTGGCCCGCCGCCTCAACGCCGGCGCCCTCCCGGTCCCGATCAGCCTGGTCACCCAGCAGACGGTTGATGCCACCCTTGGCGCCGCCTCGCTGGAGCGTTCGCTCTTCGCCGGCGTGATCGGCTTCTTGGCCGTCGTGCTCTTCATGCTTTTGGTCTACCGCCTGCCCGGCCTCATGGCGGCGCTGGCGCTCTCCGTCTATACCGCGCTCACCCTGGCCGTCTTTAAGATCTTCGGCATCACCATGACGCTCGCGGGCATCGCCGGCTTCATTCTGTCGATCGGCATGGCCGTCGACGCCAACGTGCTTATTTTCGAACGCGTCAAAGAAGAGATCCGGAACAACCGCACCATCGGCGAAGCGCTTTCCGAAGGCTTCAAGCGCGCCTGGAATTCGATCCGCGATTCGAACATTTCCTCGCTCATCACCTGCGCCATCCTCATTTGGTTCGGCACCTCGACCGTGCGCGGCTTTGCCATTACGCTTGCGATCGGCATTCTGCTTTCGATGTTCACCGCGATCATCGTGACCCGCAATTTCATCCGCGCGGCGATCGGCGAACGCATCGGCCGCCACCTGTGGCTCATCGGCTCCAGCCTTAAACACACGACGGAAGAAAAGAAATAACCTATGCAAGTCATCAAATACCGCTTCCTTTGGTTCGTCATTTCCGGGGTGCTTATTGCCGCGTCGATCGCTTCGCTGTTTGTCTGGGGACTCAAGTTCGGGATCGATTTTACCGGCGGCTCCATCCAGGAAATTTCCTGGGGTGTGACGCGTCCCGATTCGGCGGCGATCGTTTCGGTTTTCAAGAGCCAGGGGGTTGAGGACGTCATCATCCAAAATTCCGGCGACAAAGAAACGATCCAGCGCTTTAAGGACGTCAGCGAAGACCAACACGCCAAAATCATTGGCGCCTTGGAAACGAAATTCGCCACCAAAGACCTGACCGGCGCCAAGGTGCTCGAAGAAAAGAGTTTTTCTTCCATTGGCCCGGCGATCGGCAACGAGATGAAGACCAAATCGATCTATGCGATCGTCATGGTGCTGCTCGCGATCATTCTTTACGTGGCATGGGCCTTCCGCAAGGTTTCCCGTCCGGTCGCTTCCTGGAAATACGGCGTGGCCGCCGTCGTTGCGCTTTGCCACGACGTCTTTATCCCGATCGGTTTCTTCTCGGTGCTCGGCCATTTCCTCGGTTACGAGATCGACATTCTCTTCGTCACCGCGCTGCTCACCGTGCTCGGCTTTTCAGTCCATGACACCATCGTTGTCTTCGACCGGATCCGCGAGAACCTTTTGAAGCGCGACGGCGAGTTCAGCGAGATCGTCAACTACTCGGTCAACCAAACCTTTGTCCGCTCGATCAACACCTCGTTCACCGTCATGATGGTTTTGCTCGCCGTTTTCTTCTTCGGCGGCGCTTCGGTCAAAAATTTCGTCCTGACCCTCATCATCGGCGTTTTCTTCGGCACCTACTCCTCGATCTTCATCGCCTCGCCGATTTTGGTCGAATGGCAGAAACGCAGCGGCAAAAAGTAGTCGTCAAAATTTTAAAGAACGATCCGGTTACTCGGATCGTTCTTTTGTTTTATGTGCCATACATTCTTGGACCAACCATAAAAATTCAGCACTCCTGCCGCCGGCTGTCGAGTGCTGAATTACTGTCACGACGAGGTACGAGGAGTTTGCGCGCTGGGGAGGGAGATCGTAAGAGGGAGGGACAGGCCCTGTACCATGTTAGGTACAGGGCGGGCTTCGCAAACTTGCCCAAACGGACGACCCTGGGAGTCCGTCGTCCTTGGTCGCCTAATGGCGAACCAAGGGTGCCCCTCCCTCTTACAAAAGCTATGCTT
>JAHFIF010000012.1:0-3830 GCA_023246535.1 bacterium | reverse complement strand
GTACGAGGAGTTTGCGCGCTGGGGAGGGAGATCGTAAGAGGGAGGGACAGGCTTCGCGAACTTGTGCCCCTCCCTCTTACAAAAGCTATGCTTTTCCAAAACAATGACCGTAGCCGACCAAGCGAGATTGGATCCCGTGTCGCGGCACGGGACGACGGACGGAGAGTTACCAAAAAATAAAAAACTCCCTCTGATAAGCAGGGGAGTCTGAGGAGGCGTATATCTTTTTTTACGAGTTCGGTTTACGCGTCGACCGTTTCACTCGGTAACAGTGGCCTGATGGCTTCGACCAAGTCTTCAATCGCCGGCGTATGCACGACCGCATCGGCATTGAATCGTCCGCTGCCAATGCCCGGAGCGATCACGACGATCTTGGCTTGCGGATGCGCGATCGCGAGGTCGCGCACATAGATCCTGAACGTATTGGCCGCGCCGCTGGGTCGCGCTTCGGTCACGATGATGTCGGGACGGCCTCCGGGTTCGCCGGCGTTCGTGATCGCGTTCGGGTTGTACCACCCATGATGCTTGATCTCGTCGACGCCCGGGCGCAGACCAAGGGCGGCGGCCAGTTCTCGGGACAGGTCGTGTCTGGTCCCGACCATCATGATCATTCGTTTGCGCGTCTGCATGTTGATTCCTTCCGTTAACCGCATTTCCGCGTGCCTTCCATGTACGGATACATCCGTTGGAGATTCTTCATGCTCAGGGAAAAGAGCCGAAAAAATGCCGCCAGATCGTCGTACGAGGCCAGGCAATTGGGGTTGTAGATAAGGCACTCGGCCGTCGGACAGGCCCGGAGCAGCTGGCGGCGTCGCGCTTCGCTTTCTTCGCGGTCGCGATTCGTGATCACGCCCAGCATGATCGTATTGAAGGGCGCGGCCGCGGCCGCTTCAAGCCCTAAAACCATGTCCTCAGCCGTTTGCAGCTCCAGATCCGGCGTCAGCTGCCCGCGTACCTGTTGGTACAAGTCCCGCCTTTCTTTATTGGGGTCAATGATCAAAACTTTTTTGCCCATCGCTGCCTCCGCCCGTCTTTTCTCACGGATCAGCGTTTTTGTCAAAGATCCGGCTGCTGGCGATTGACAAGCGTATAAAATTGATATTAATTACATCACAGACCAATCAACAAAGGAGAACTGATGATCCTTAACACCTTGCTGCGCGCGCTTGGCGACGACTTCCATCCGGAAGACGGCATCAAATACGATGCAAAAATTCCCGTCGCCGAAAACGAGGTCGTGGTCGGCACGCTGAAAGGACACGCTCTGAATGCGCTGGTTTGCGCCCTGGAAGCCAGCCGGTACGCCGATGAAAAGGCCGCTTTGGCGCTCGAGGCCGAAGCCCAGGCGCTCCGCACCCAGGACCAAGACGATTGGTCCCGTTTCGACCAAAAACGCGACGTTTATTCGGTCGCCCTGAATCGTTTCCGGGTCATCCGTAGCGTGCTTTTCCAAGAATTGCTCGAGGAATACAACCTGACGCCCGGCCATGCTTACGGCTTCCGTCACGGTTTCAAACTGGTGAAATTCCGCTCGCCGCAGGCGGCGGCGGACGAGATCTGGGTCGAATTCGTATAATCACTCCTACGGCGTTGTTTGCGCCGCCCGATCGTTTCGCGGGCGGCTTTTAATTTTACCGCTATTTTTCCGAATTTAAGCACAGGTCCGGCTGTCGTCACCGCAAGTATTTTGTTATAATTTACGCATATGCGCCGATGGCGGCAGATTTTTATGCGTCGAGCGAAAAGAACCGTCAGAAAGTCCGGTCGTCTCTTGTTTTTACTGGGCAAAAGATTTAAAAAACAGCCGATCGGAAAATTTTTACTCGCTAAAGTTGCCGCCCCGCCGGCCGGCTTAACGGCGTTATGGCGCCGCCGCTTGGCCGTTATCCTGCTCTGCACGATCGTTATCGGTTTCTTTGCATATTTCCCGAACAAGAAAACCAACCGCGCGCTGGCGGCCGGCGCGCTTTCCGTTCGCGTGCAAGACGGTCCGTGGAATGTTTCCAATTCCGACGCCAGTACCAATACGATCAGCGTTGATACCGCCACTTACGTCAGCCGCGGTTATTTTTTGCTCGGCATCACGGCCCAGGCGGAAACTGATGTCAACGAAGAGATCGATGCGGTTGACGGCTGCGGTTTGACCTGGACCAAGCTGCTCGGCGGCACGGCCGGCGCCGCCAATCGGATCATTGAATACTGGGGCGCGAACATGCCGTCCAATCCCGGCGCCTGCACGATCACGGCCACGGCGCACGTCAACGCTTGGCTGACCCTAAGCCTCAACAATTTGGGCAACGTCAATTTGAACGATCCGGTCGGAACGTATATAACGCCGTCCGAAGAGAGCGACAATCTTTCCGCCGCGTTCAGCGGGACAATGCCGGGGTCAATGCTTTTTGCCATCGGCATCCCGTATGCCGATGTCTATGGAAATTTTTCCGGCGCCGGCGTGCGCGTCGACTCGACACCCGGCCTTTCGCCCTGGGGCCAGTATCAGTATATTCATTCGCAAAATAGCGTGGCCGGCGGCGACGTGACGATCGCGACCGCCGGATACGATACCGATCCGGGCACGATCGTTTATGCCGGCCTTGAAATATTGGGCGCGACCGATCCGGTGCCGGCCGCGAATAATTCTTACATCTACGCCACCGGCCCGACCGTGGCCAACGGAACGAATATTTCCACAGTGCAGATCTATTTGCGCGACAATGACGGAAATAATATTACCGGACTGACCCCGACCTTTGCCGTCAGCGGATCGGGGAATGTTGCCGGGGCGTGCTCGGTGTCGAATTTGGACGGTCTTTCAACCTGTTCTTTAACTTCGACCGTTGCCGAACTCAAACGGTTGCAGATCACCGCGCCGCTGGCCACGGGAAATTCGCTTGTCACGTTCGTTGATCCGGGAAGCGTTTCGCATTTGTCCCGCGATGCCAACGGGTGGACGGTGGTGAGTCCGTCGACGGACACGCAAACGATCTATGTCAGCTATAGCGGCGGCGATGACGGAAATGACGGCTTAACGCCCGAAACCGCCAAGCAAACGTATGTCGGCGCTTATGCCGTGGCGCGCGACGGTTATCCCGATCATATTCTCTTTAAACGCGGCGACGAGTGGCCGGTCGATAACCGATACGATTGGAACAAAACCGGCCGTTCGCCGGACGAGCCAATGGTGATTGGCGCTTACGGCAGCGGGGAGCGTCCGATCCTTGATGTGTACAACGGACTTTACTTGGGCGACAGCGCTTCCAATTTGATCGTGATGGATGTTGCTTTTTTAGGCGTTAGTCACGATCCATCGCGAGGCACGCCTTCCGGCTGGAACCCAAGCTGCATGGAGGTGGGGCGCGGCAGCAGCGATATTCTTTTTGAAAATGTTAAGTTTGATTTTTGCAGTTCTGACATTAGCGGCTATAACGAGATGCCGGCCACCCGCGTGACCATCCGCCGCTCCGAACTTTTAGATGCGTATCAACTGCGATCGGAAGGGGACAACACGACCAGCGCAATCGGGATAAGCGGCGCCAAAGAACTTCGTCTGGAAGAGAATATTTTTGACAACTGCGGCTGGCGCCCCGATGTGCCCGGCGCCGAACCGTTCACTTGGGGCATCGGCGACACCACGCCGAGCGCCTGCATTTGGTTCAATCCTTGGGCCGGCACGTCCGGCGATAGCACGGTCAAAGACAATCTTATTTTGCGCAGCGCCGAATACGGCATCTACGGACAAGCGGCGGGAGACATTGAAGGAAACGTCATTGCCGGCAATGCGATCGGCGCCGTGATCGGGCAAAATTACAGCACGCCCGGACCGGGCCCGT
>JAHFIF010000072.1 GCA_023246535.1 bacterium | reverse complement strand
AATACGCTTCGGACGGCTTCAATGTCTCGCGCGGCGTTTCAACCGTTTTTGGAGGCTGCGTTTCTGCAACGTTCGGACGCGATGTCTCCGTTGATGCGACCCGCAGATCTTCGGCTGACGGTCCTTTCGGCCGCATGCGCGCTTCGGTTGACGGCGCGTGTTCAGGGGCTGGCGCAGCCGGATGGACCGGCGTCTCCGCGCGGAAGCCGGCAACCTTGGCGCCGCTGCGGGCAACGCCGTAGGCCGGTTCGGACGCCGGCGGCGGCTCAAGCGCGGACAGCTTCGGTGTGGCGGCGGCGGTTGGCGAAGGAGCGCGAACGGCGCGCGGCGCGCGAGCGACGCGGTTGCCGGCGCCGCGCGAAGCGACATGCTTGGGACGCTCAACGCGCGGATGCGATGTTTCGGCCGGATGCGCTGTGCCGCCGGATGCGTCCGGCGCTTCAACGGCCGGTTGGGCAACATCGGCGGACGGAGCATGCGACTCGAGAGCGCCTTGCGCCGCAACTTTGGCGCCGCCTTTGGCCGCGCCGAATATTTCGCCGAACCAGCGCGTCACGCCGCCAAAAACATGGGCCAAGGCGCCGGAACCGGTCAAAGCGCCGAGCGCCGCGCCAAGTCCTTTTTTAACGTTGTCGCCGCGCTTCGCCGCCTGATAGGCCTTTTCCCGGCGCACATCCGCTCTTTCCACGGCTTCTTTCATCTTCTGCTTTCCGTCCCATTCCCCTTTGCTTTTAAGCTCATTTTTTTCCTTTTCCGCCAAAGCGATAAAACGCGCCTCAAGCTGGAGGTAGGCTTTATTCTCGGTTGGACTTTTCCCTTCGAGCAACAAATATCCGGCAACCCTGTCCATGCGTTGGCGCGTTTCATCAATGTCCATTTTTTCGATCTTTTCCGCCTTCAACGCCTTGGACATCCGGCCTTCGGACAAATTCCTCATCCCGCCGTAAAAACCCATTCCGGCCATCGGGCCGGCCAAAATCCGCCGGCCCAAAAGCGCGCCCGCGCCAACGGCCGTGCCGGCGCCCAGCGCCAAACCGCCGGCCAAGAGCGCGACCGGAATGACCGTCTTCAAAGAAACTTTTTTGGCGATAAAACCGGCCACCTTGCCCTCCGGCTTCCAGCCCAAAGCTTCCAAATTCATTTGCCCCATTTTCTCGTAAGTCCGATAAATGCCGGCGCCCAGGCCTTTTTTCTTTTCCAAAAATTCGCGCTTGGCTTCGATCTGCTGGCGCTGTGCATCGGCAAAGCGCGTCAAATTCTCGCCGACGTATTCCAGACGCTTGGCTTTATATTCGCGGCGCGCCTCCCCAAGCATCGCCCGGTCCTCGGCCGTATTCCTGCCTTTGGCGATCCCGGCCTCAAGCCGCGCCACTTCGCGGGAAGCGGCCAGCATGGCTTCGCGGGCCGGGTCGAGCCGGTCGAAGTCGGTGATCAATTCGCGCTTTTGCTTTTCCTCCGCCGCGCCCGCCTCGGCTATTTCTTTATTCAATTCTTCGATCAGCGCCGCTTCGTCGTTCTTCATGTGAAAGGCCGCTTCCAGGACCGCATCGTTCTTGGCCGCCTCGGCCTCGTTCAATCCCAACGGCCCGGCGACGCCGACGATCGTATCCGCCGTGTCGCTGACTTCCTGCGCTTCGGTTTGCAATTGCTCTTGAAGCGCCCGTTGCAGCAAAGCAAAACGAAAACGATCAGCCCGGTTATATTCGTTAACCGAATCAGTCTCCGGAACTGACGGCGCGATTTCGGCTTCCGACGGATGGATTCGTTCGGCTTTGGCGGGAGACATAAAAATTTTAATTTGAACCTTTCTTGATGTTGCTGATGAGGTGGCCGATCTCGAGCGCCTCAACGCGCTCGCTGACTTCCTTGAGCAGATCCATTTGCTGCTTCTTCAGTTCGGCAAAACGCGCCAAGTATTCCGCATGGATCTTTTCCAATTCGGCGACCGCCTTGTCGATCCGCTGCTGTTTTTCTTCTTCGGTCATAGGTTTATTCTTCATCCTCCGCCTCGCCGACGGCGGCGAATAATTCATTCTTAACCGCGGCAATCTCTTCGTCCAAGAGCGCGCCGATGTCGGCGACCTTGCTCGACAAAAAAGCGACCAGCTCTTCCGGCTTGCCGATGAGCGCGTTGGCCGCAGTCACCTCGTCGTCGGGCAAGCTGTCCATGAGCCGCAGCATCAAGCGTTCGATCACAATGTCCGTGACTTGTTCCAGCATCTTCACCCGTTCCGCCTCGGGCATCGATTCGATACCAAGCTGGGCAATGATGTTCTCGCTCAGATCAAATTGATCCATAAAGAATGGTTAGTCGAACATTATACCCATAGCCGGACGCAAAAACAAAGCAGATTATCCCCTTTTCGGGTGGCGGCGTTCAAAAATTATCGTAAAAATCAAGCACGATCTTGGCGTACTCGGGAATGGCGCGGATTTTGCTGATCACCTCGTTGAGCTCGCCGACCTCTTCGTGTTTAAAACCCATGCCCAGCACCAGCTTGACGATCCGTTCCGGCGACGGCGGCGCTTGTAAATATTCGAGCAGGAGCGGATACCAACGATCCAAGCATTGTCGGTCAACGGGAAAATCGATCTGACCGTAGGGCAGCGCGGCGAACCAGCCGGGAAAACGGCCGGTGTCAATCAAACGGTCGTGCAGGACTTCGTCTTCAAAAAATTTGAGCGCGCTATGGATGTATTGCGACTTCGGCAGCCACGGGTAGACGCCGCGCGTCTCCAAATATGACATGCGCGCCTCGTCGACGATCGAATGAAACTTGGCGCCGGCCATGAACGAATTGTCATTGGCCAGGTCGGTCAATTTAAGATCTTTAAAATGGGTTTGGTATCGGTCGATCCCCGCCAAATAGCGGATGTCAGGGAGCAGCGTGCCCAGCATGAAATCTTTCCGATCGAACGCCGAAAGATCGTCGTCAAAAACTTTTTCCGCCAAAATAATGTGAACGTCGGGTGCGGACATACGCTTGATCAGGTTTAATAGTCGCCTAAGAATGATTTCTTTTTCCAGTCGGTTTTATCGGAACCGGGTTGGCCGCCCGGGCGCGGCAGCGCGGTCGGCGCTTCAATCTCGATGGCATCGTCTTCGAAAAAATCATCGTCCTTAAAGACGGTCGTGCCCAGGGCCGGAGCGCGGCGGAGAATGATCTCTTCGTAAACGGTTTCCGGCAATTCGCGGATGAACTGCGAACGCTCATGCAAATACCCCATGTCGCCGCCGCCCATGAGCGGATAAGTAAGGAAGAGATTTTTTCGGGCGCGGGTGCAAGCGACGTAGAACAGGCGGCGCTCCTCTTCCATGCCGCCGTCCTCTTCCATCGCCCGGGCGTTGGGAAAGGCGCCGTCGTAAAGATGCATGACAAAAACCGCATCCCATTCCAGTCCTTTGGCCTGATGGATGGTCGAGAGGACGATCTTTTCGTCATCGTCCCCCCCCGCCTCGGTGCGTTCGGCGCTAAAGCCTTCGACCAAGGCGCTCTCGGCGAGAAAGTCATGGATGGAATCGTACTTTTCCGCAAAAACGGCCAGCTGCTCCAGGTCTTCGCGGCGCTCGTTGGCGTTGGGGAATTCGTTGTCCAAATAATCGCCGTAGTTGGATTTGACGATCGCGCGAATGCATGACGCCGGATCGGCGCCCGCTTTGTTCATGTCGGCGACGCAAGCAACAAAATCCTTCCAGCCGCCCTTGGCGCGATCGCCCATGGCGGCGTTGCCGAGCGCGATCGCCTCAGCCAGCGTTTCCGCGCCGCGGCACGCGGCAAAAATTTTCGACGCCGTTTCCGTGCCGATCCCGGTTTGCAAGCGCAGCACGCGCAGCCAGCCGACCTCGTCGGCCGGGTTGGCGCTGATGCGCAAAAACGACAGCACGTCTTTGATGTGCGCGCGCTCGAAAAAACGAATGCCGCCGCGGTAATCGTAAGGAATGTCGCGCTTGGTCAGCTCGAATTCCAGCGCCTGCGAGTGGAAGGTCGCGCGGAAGAGCACGGCCATTTCGGTCATCGGCGTTCCCTCGTCGCGCAGCTTGAGGATCATCTCGGCGATGAATTGCGCTTCTTCCTCGGCCGTGGCCGCCGCCACCAAATTCGGCAGCTCGCCTTTGGCGCGCGCCGGGTCGGCCGGCCGCAAATGCTTTGGAAATTGATTCTCGTTCCAGCGGATCGATTCGTTGGCCAGTTCCAGGATCGACGCCGTCGAACGATAATTGATCTCCAGCTTGAAGATGTTCGCGCCGGGGAAGACATTGGGGAAACCGAGAATGTTCCGGACGTCGGCGGCGCGGAAAGAATAGATCGACTGCGCGTCGTCGCCCACCACCAGCAAATTCTTGTGGACCGAGGAAACGAGCGACAAGAATTCCGCCTGCACGCGGTTGGTATCCTGATATTCGTCAACCAGCACGTAGCGGTATTTCCCCGCCACCTGCTCGCGCACGGCCGGATTGTTCCGCAGCAAAAAGGTCGTGCGGACCAGCAGGTCGTCAAAATCCATGGCGTTGGCATTCTTCTTGCGCGCCTCGTAGGCGTCGATCACGCTTTCCATTTGCGGCACGACGTTCAAAAGGCGCGGCTGTTTCTTTTCGACGACTTCAGAAAACGGCATTTGCGCGTTGCGCGAATAACTCCAGAACGATTGCAAAATGGAAGCCGAAGGAAAACGCTTTTGCTTGGTATCGATGCCGGCATCCTTGATGCAGGCGTTGATGAGGTCGCGCGAATCCTCCTGGTCGAGAATGGAAAAATTATTGCCAAAACCGGCCGCCGCCGCGTAGCGGCGCAGCAGCAGATTGGAGACATGGTGAAAAGTGCCGCCCAAAAGGCGCGGCATAGTTCCCAGCAAATGCTCGAGCCGGCTCATCATTTCGCGCGCCGCTTTATTGGTGAAGGTGAGCAGCAGGATCTGTTCGGCCGGCACCCCGGCGCGCAAGAGCGCCGCCACCCGATAAATGATGGTTCGCGTCTTGCCGGAGCCGGCGCCCGCCAGAATAAGCGAATAACCGTCGGCGCTGCGGACAACCCGCTGCTGTTCGGCATTAAGATCGGCAGCCAGATCAAGATGCGGCGCCGTGCCGCTTGAGGATAAGATGAAATCTTTGGGCATGTTTAAGTAGATTACCGTTTTTGTTGCCGATTAACAACTTTGGCGCATATCCACACCGAATGTCGAATGTCTAATGACGAATGACTAATTCCGGGCGATAAAAAAGACCCGTGCCGCAAGGTGCGACACGGGACGAGTTGGTCTCTACAGCAGCCGGATGGCGCGGTCGAGATAGTGGTCGACCGTGGCATGATCGCCGGCGCGGACCTTATCGATCGCTCCGCCGACCGCGGCGGTCACCGCTTCGAGGTTGGAAACGGCCAGGCCGTGTTCGTCGATCTCGCCCAAATTGGCGAGGAACCCGGACAGGCGCTTGGCGTACTTTTCGCCATTGACCGCTTCGCCGCGTTTGGCCAAAGCGCATAGCTCATAGCGGATCCGTTCGAGGCGAACGTGGGCGAGGGCAATGCGGCTGCCGGAAAAAGCGCGGCCAAGACAGGCTTTGGCAGTGGTGAGACGATCGGCCGCAAGCGCGCCGATCGCGGAATTCAAGTCGCCGAGCGTCAAATAACGATAGATGACGAACGGCGCGATATCCAAGGAGGAAACCAGGCTGATCATCAGCTTGCAATTGGCGATCGCTTGCAAACGGCTTTCCTGCGTCAACATGCCCGACGCTTCGCCTGCGACCGGACCGGCGGCGGTGATCTTTACCCATTCATCGAGCCGCAGCATGGCGTCAATCGCGTCGCGGACCGTGCGGACGGCCAAAACGCAATTTTGGTAGCGCCGTCCCAAGGCAACGAGCCGTTCGACCATCCTGCTTTTGATCCGTTTGGCGTCGACGATCCTCTTTTCGAGCTTCCGCTCGGCCTGCGCCAGCAACATGCGCTGCCGGCCGGGATTGCGCCGGCCGAGCGCGTCAACGGGCGAAGCGGCGGCGCCGATCATTCTTTTTGCCGCCTTTTTCGTCGTGGCGCTGGAACCGGTCAATTGGCTCCCGACGCCCATAATGGCGCTTTCGGCCACGCCTTTGGCGTAGAGCCGGTCGAAGTCGAGCAGATCGGCCACGAGCCG
>JAHFIF010000071.1:2288-6133 GCA_023246535.1 bacterium | reverse complement strand
TTGCTTACCGCACCGACTTCTCACTGAACGCGCACATCAAAGCATCGGGCCAGGAGATGGGCTATTTTGACGAAGAGACCAAAACCAAGATCGTGCCGCACGTGGTCGAACCGTCGGCCGGCGTCGACCGCGCTTTCCTCGCCTTCATGCTGAACGGCTACGAAGAAATTACCGGCGGCCGCTCAACGACGACCGAAGCGAACAAAGAGGTCGAGGTCGTGTTGCGCTTGCATCCGGCCATCGCCCCGTACAAGGCCGCGGTCCTGCCGCTTTCGAAAAAACCCGAGCTGTCCGTGCCGGCCAAAGAATTGGTCGCGCAATTGCGCCAGCGCTGGATGGTCGATTACGACGAGGTTTCTTCGATCGGCCGCCGCTACCGCCGCCAGGACGAAATTGGCACGCCATACTGCATTACCTTTGACTTTGATTCGCTCGAGGATAAGAAGGTGACGGTACGCGACCGCGACACGATGGCCCAAGACCGCGTCGCCATCGCGGAACTGGAAGCGTATCTGGAAGAGAAATTGCGATATTAAAAAGGTTCAAGGTTAAAGGTTATAGGTTCAAGGTTACGCCTGCGCCTAACGCCTAAAACCTAACACCTAAAACCTAAACTTATGTACCAAAAAGTTACCTTGAAAAACGGCGTGCGCGTCTTGCTTGTGCCGGATGAACACACCAAAGCGGCGACGGTCTTCGTCATGTTCCGCGTCGGTTCGCGCTACGAGCAGAAGAAATACAACGGGGTCTCGCACTTTGTCGAACACATGATGTTCAAGGGCACGCAGCGCCGCCCGGCGACCGCCGACATCAGCCGCGAGCTCGACGGCGTGGGCGCCGAATACAACGCCTTTACCGGCAAGGATTCGACCGGCTATTACGTGAAGATCGACAGCCGTCATTTCCCGCTCGCGCTCGACATGCTCCACGACATGCTTTACAGCTCGAAGTTCGAGGACAAAGAGCTGCAGCAGGAGCGCAAGGTGATCATGGAAGAGATCCACATGTACCAGGACAATCCGATGATGCACATCGAGGACATCATCGAGGGCGCCATTTTCGACGGCGGGTCGCTGGGTTGGAACATCGCCGGCGACAAAAAGAGCATGGACGCGATCACGCGCACGGCGATGCTGGCCTACAAGAACGCCTACTACGTTCCGTCGCGCACGCTGGTGGTGGCGGCCGGGAACATCGGCCCCGACGCGCTGCAAAGGATCGAAAAACTTTTTGGCGCGATCCCGAAAAAGAAATCAGCCAAGGAGTTCCCGAAATTCGCCGGCAAGCAAATAGCGCTGCGCGTCGCGGTCGAGTACAAGGACACCGAGCAGATCCAGCTGGCGCTCGGCTTTCCGGCTTATTCGTATTTTGACAAGCGTTTGCCCGCGCTTTCGCTCCTGGGCAACATTTTGGGCGGCACGATGAGTTCGCGCTTGTTCATTCAGGTGCGCGAACGCAAAGGATTGGCGTATTTCGTCCGCGCCGCGGCCGACGCCTTCGAAGACACCGGCGTTTTCATGATCCGCGCCGGACTGACCAAGAGCCGGATCGACGAGGCCGTGGCGACCATCTGCAAAGAGCTCGCCAAGATCCGCGACAACGGCGTGACCGCGGCCGAACTCAAACGCGCCAAGGAGAACATTCGCGGCCGCATCGTCCTCGAGCTTGAGGATTCGTCGGACCTGGCCGGCTTTTTCGGCAAACAGGAGCTGTATACCAACGAGGTCAAAACGCCGGAGGAAAAATTCGCCGAGATCTACGCCGTCACCGCCGCCGACATCCAGGCCGTGGCCAAGGACATCATCAAGACGAGCCGCGCTTCGCTGGCGCTGATCGGTCCGTTCAAGGACGCCAAGCGGTTCGAAAAATTGGTCAAATTATAATATGCAAAAGCTCATTTTCGGCAACTGGAAGATGAATTTGTCGGCCGATGACGCCGTGGCGCTGGCCAAAACGGCGGGGACAATGCCAATCGACGCCAGCCGGATCAAGGCGGCCGTCTTCCCGTCGTTTACGGCGCTCGCGAGCGTCCGCGCGGCGCTCCAAGGCGCGCCCGTTTCTTTGGGGGCGCAAGATTGTTTTTGGGAAAAAGCCGGAGCTTATACCGGCGAAATTTCGCCGTCCCAGCTGAGGGAGCTGGGTTGCAGCCACGTGCTCGTCGGCCACTCCGAACGCCGGCAAAATTTGAATGAAACCGACGACATGGTCAACCGCAAGATCCGCGCCGCGCTTGATGCGAACCTGACGCCGGTCATGTGCATCGGCGAGACCGATGACGCCCGCCGCCGCGGGTTGTGGAGCAATGTGATCGCCGAGCAAACGGCCAAAGGCCTGGCGGGGATCGCGGTTGCCGGCACGCAAAACGTCATTGTCGCCTACGAACCCATTTGGGCGGTCGGCACCGGCCGCGCGTGCGCGCCCCAGGACGCGCGCGAGGCGCATGCGCTCATCATGAATTCGCTGATCGAAATTTTCGGGCCGGCGGTCGCGCAAAAGAATTTCCGGATCATCTACGGCGGTTCGGTCGACGCCCGCAACATCGGCGAGTATTTGGCGATGGACGGCATCGACGGCGCATTGGTGGGCGGCGCTTCCCAGCGCGGCGCGTCTTTTGCCGAACTCGTTGCCGCCGCCCAGAAATAAGTTCATGAACCCGCTCTCCGCCATTTTGTTGATTATCGGTTTGGTCCTCATCGCGCTCAGCGTCGGCGTCATTGTTTTTGTGCTGGTCCGCCGCGCCCCGACCGTGGCGCTCATCGACGTTAAAACCATTCCCGTCGACCTCTCTTCGAAGAAAAAGGACGAGATCATCGCCGAACGCATCGTTCGCAATTTCACGCTCAAATCCAAACCGTTCCTCAAGGCGTCGTCGCGCGCCTGGGAATGGCTGCGCGAGCGTTTTCGCGCTTTGGCTCATCACGCCTTTGAATTGGAGCGGCGCTCCGAACACTTGGCGCGGCAGCAATGGGACGCGCTCACCGCTTCGACGCGCATGCATGCCCTTGCCCGCGAAGCCGATGCGCTCGTTAAAGAAGAAAAGTTCGTCGAAGCCGAGAAAAAATACATCGAAGCGCTCTCAATCGAACAGAAGAACCCCAAGCTCTACGAAAAGCTCGGGCGCTTGTACGTCCGCAACAAGAACTACGACCAGGCCCGCGACACCCTGCGCTTTGCCTCCCGGCTCTCGCCCAACGACGCTTCAGTGGTCGCTTCCTTGGGCGAAATTGCCATGGCGCGCGAGGAGTTTGCCGATGCGATCACGTATTTTCAGCATGCCGCCTCATTGCGCCCGCGTTCGCCCCGATACCTTGATTTCCTCCTGGAAGCCTGCATCATGGGCGGTAACCGCGCCGGCGCCAAAGAGGCCTTGGCCCAGCTTTCCGCGGTCAATCCCGAGAACGCCAAACTGGTCGAATTTGATAAAAGGATCCGGACGATGAATGGTTGAGTATATAAAAAATATGATGAGGTATACCACAGACTGAAAAACTGTGGTATATTTTATTCATGATCAACGAGAAAAAATTACGAAAAATGTATCTTGTCCAAGGGTTTTCCATGCAGACGATCGCCGATAAGGTCGGGTGTTCGTTGCACTGTGTCCAATATTGGATGCAAAAATACGGAATAAACGTGCGGACGAGAAGCGAGGCGGGATACTTGCAAAATAATCCCGGCGGCGATCCGTTTCGGTTAAAAAGTCGGTTTACGAGAAACGACCTTGTTCTTCTGGGCGTCGGTCTTGGCATATGGTGGGGCGAGGGTAATAAACGGCACAAGGGGGCGATTAGGGTTGGTAACTCCGACCCTAAATTGATCAAAGCCTTCATTGATTTTTTAAGAGA
>JAHFIF010000071.1:0-2278 GCA_023246535.1 bacterium | reverse complement strand
GTAAAAAAATCTAAGTTGTTGTTCGGGTTGCAGGTTTTTAGCGATATTAACTCCGTCGCCGCGAAAAAATATTGGGTTAAAGAATTAGGGGTTTCCGGAGATCAATTTTTGCCAAAAATCGTTGTTACCCCCAAAAGGGGGCCGGGGACATATAAACACCGGTCCAAATATGGAGTGTTGACGATTTACTGTATAAATATTAAACTGCGTAGAGTAATGGATGTCCTGATGGAAAAGTACGCTTTTCGCTAAGGTTCGTTAAAAAATCGAATTTGCCGACGTAGCTCAGTTGGTAGAGCGCGTCCATGGTGGGCCGAAGAGGCCTTGCCCACGCATTAGGAAACTTTTGCGCGAATCCCGAATAACGGTTAATAGCCATGCCTGGCCAAGACCGTGGCCTCGCCGAAGGCGGGGCCCGAACGACTGACAAGGGGAGCTTAACTCTCAATTGAGAAAGTTTAATATACAGTCTAGTCCTCTGATAGGCTAACAAAACAGAGGTGCATCGAAGGACGAGGTCATCGGTTCGATCCCGATCGTCGGCTCCAGTTAAAATATATCCCGTCTTTTGGCGGGATTTTCGGGCAGGTACCGAAGCGGTCAAACGGGGCAGACTGTAAATCTGCTGGCCTTGTGCCTTCATAGGTTCGATCCCTATCCTGCCCAAATGAGCCGCCTTAGCTCAGTTGGCAGAGCAACAGTTTTGTAAACTGTAGGTCCGCGGTTCGAGCCCGCGAGGCGGCTATTGCCAAAAATCAGGCTATAAGGTAATATCAGAACTTCCCTATGTCCCAAGACAATCTCATCAAAATGGAATGCACCGTCTGCAAGCGCGTCGGTTATTATTCCAGCAAAAACAAGAAACTGAAGACCCGCATCGAGCTGGCCAAGTATTGCCGCTGGTGCAAAAAGCACACTCCGCACAAGGAGACCAAATAGTCTCCGCCGGAGTGCTTTAAGTCAGGCCCTGCGCCTGATTTTTGCTATTGCGAGCCTGGTCGGTATTTTGCTATCATGCGCTTGTTGCCGCATCCGGGGGCTTGGTGAAATGGTATCACGAGGGTCTCCAAAACCCTTGTCGTAGGTTCGATCCCTACAGCCCCTGCCAAAAAAGACTTCGCTTTTGTGAAGTCTTTTTTATGTTATCCGTCTCCGTTCATTGACGCCGTGGCTGGGCCGATGATACTAATGGAACATAAATATTCACCTCGTCGCCATGCCTAACGAACGCCAATTTAGAAACCGGCTTTTCGGTTTGCGCCACGGCCATAGCCGCGCCAATGAGGCGGGCGTCATCCTCAGCCATCTGGAGGATGGCAAATCGGACGAGTTCACCTTAACCCCAAAGGGCGAAGACCAGGTCAGAAGCTCGATTGCCGCGGCCAAAGCGGCGGGATTGCTCAATGAGCAAGCGATTATCGTCAGTTCGCCGTTCTCCCGTTGCCGCCGGACGGCCGAGATTGCTTGCGAGCTTTTGGGAATTCCGGTCGCCTCGATCATTTTCGACGACCGTTTGCGCGAACGTTGGTTTGGCAATTGGGAGCGGACCGGGAACGACAATTATCAACGGGTTTGGGACAACGACAAGCTCGACCCCAACCACAAGCTGGAGGCGGTTGAAAGCGCACAGGAAGTGCAGGATCGGACCGCCGCCGTCGTCCTTGATTACGATCAAAAGTATGAAGATCGCGACGTTGTCTTTGTTTCGCACGGCGACGCCTTGCAGATCCAACAGACCTGGTTCCACGGCGTGTCACCGTCCGTGCACCGCTCACTCAAGCATTTGGAAACCGCGGAATTGCGCCGGTTGAATTAGCCAGGCTTAAAAATGCCAAACCCGCCAGCCTGATCGTTGGCGGGTTTTGTTTTGCCGGCGTCAATATCTTGACAAAAACGTGATTTTATGCTAATGTACCGTGTTCGTGAATGGCCAAGGATTCGTGTTTTTCGCCGGAAAATGCGAACCCCTGGCCATTTTCGGCCAAACAAATGGGGAGAAAAGGATTTCAATGGAAACTGGGAACAAGGTCGCTCCTGAACAATCATTTCCGGGTTTGCGGTGGCGCATCATCGTCACCGTCGTGTTGGGGCTGCTTCGGCTTGTCGCCGGCTCGATCTACTCGGCCTTCCAAGGGCCGATCGAGGGCGCCTATGCCGTCGATCAGCTCAAAGATAACGTGGTCGACTATTCGTTCGGCCGCGCCATGGCCAACGGACTGCCGACAACGCTCATGAACTGGGCGTGCTTGATCGCGTTGGCCATCATCTGGCTGACCTA
>JAHFIF010000070.1:696-6163 GCA_023246535.1 bacterium | reverse complement strand
CCCGCAAATGAGCGCGACTTTTTTCGTCGTGACGGGAATGACCTCGCCGCGGATCGCCAGCACCGAGCTGGCGACGCGGACCGCTTCTTCGAACGAGCCAGTGACCTTTTCAAGCGCCGAGAGGAACAGATTGCCGAAGTTGTGGCCGCTCATTCCGCCTTGGTCGAAACGGTAATTGAAAAGATTCCGCAGCAGCAGGTCCGATTCGGAGAGCGCGGTCAGGCATTGGCGGACGTCGCCGGGCGGCAGCACGCCGAGTTCGTCGCGCAGGACGCCGGTCGAACCGCCGTCGTCGGCCATGGAAACGACGGCCGTGAGGCGCACCGGATATTTTTTGAGTCCGGACAGCAGCGTGAATTGTCCGGTGCCGCCGCCGATCGTGACGATTGAACGCATAGGGTATGGCGCGTTGGCGATAAAAAACTTCCCCTAGGCGGGGAGGTTTTGGATTTTAGCGATGACCGCGTCGATCGCCTGATAAAGCGCCGCCCGGTCGCCGTTGTTCTCGATCGTGTATTCGGCCAGCGGGGCGATCGTGCGGATCGTGACCTCGGTGTCCGCTTGCGCCTCTTTTTGAAATTGTTCCCAGGTCTTTTCCGCGTCGTTGGGGTTTTCGTTGCGCTGCTTGACCCGCTCATAGCGGATCTTTTCGTCGGCGGCGATCGTGATGAGATGAAACGAAGGGAGTTTTGCCAGTTCCGAAATATCGCTCGGTCGGCGGATCCCGTCGATGATCGTTACTTCCGACGTTGAGGCGGCGGCGTCGCGGGCCATTGTTTTGGCGAAGAGGTCTTGGCCGAATGTTTGCCGCAGCGCCAGCGAGATCGCCTGCAGATTTTCCCGCGTTTGCGGCAGATAGAGGCGGTTGAGCACGTCGCGCATGACGGTGGAGAATTTGAAGATCGTCCCGGCGTATTTTTCTTTGAGATATTCGGCGGCCGTGCCTTTGCCCGAAGCGATCTCGCCGACAATGCCGATGATGACGTTATTGTTTGGCATAATTCTGCATTTCCGCGGTCATGAAATCAAGTTCAATCCCGACTTGTTCGAACATCTTTTCGCTTTCTTCGCCGGCATGGTAGCGCTTTTCGCAAATAACGTGTCTCACCCCGGCGCCGATGATCGAGCGGGCGCAAGTGGCGCACGGCGTCATGCGGCAATAAAGCGTGGCGCCCTCGAGGGAAACGCCGATGCGCGCCGCCTGGACGATGGCGTTCATCTCGGCATGGATCGTGCGGACGCAATGCTGCGTTTGATGCCCGTCCTCGTGGATCGTCGTTTTCATCTGATGTCCGACCTCGTCGCAATGCGGCAGGCCGGGTGGGGAACCGACATAGCCGGTCGCGAGAATATGCTTGTCACGGACAATGATGCAGCCGGAGCGTCCTCGGTCGCAAGTGGCGCGGGTCGAGACCGCCTGCATGATATTCATGAAATATTCGTCCCACAGAGGGCGGATATATGGTTCGTTCATAGTTTGAAATGATATAACCCTTGGACAAAACGCGCAAATCAGGTAGTATCCAAGCTTGAGGCGGTTTTGGACATTTTTATTTTTTCGCTGCGAAGTCATGTCGATCCGCATGCCTGCGGCACCTGTTCTCGCTTCAAAAATAAAAATATCCAAAACCGCCGATTATATATGATCGACTTTAAAATCATCAAAAAATCCAAGAAAAGCGCCGCCCGCGTCGGGATTTTAACGACCCCGCACGGCGCCATCGAGACCCCGTCGTTCGTGACGGTGGCGACGTTGGCGAACGCCAAAATGTTCATGTCCGAGGACTTGGAAGCGGTCAAAACGCCGCTCATCATTTCCAACACTTACCACCTGCATTTGCGCCCGGGCGAGGACGTGGTGGCGAAAGCGGGCGGGATCCACAAGTTCATGAATTGGAACCATCCGGTCATGACCGACTCCGGCGGTTTCCAGGTCTTTAGTTTGGGTTTCGGCCACGACCAGGGAACGTCCAAGATCCCCAACAAAAAGGAAAAGCCGACGGTTAAAACCGGCGCCCAGCCGCAGCACTTGAAGATCACCGACAAGGGCGTTGAATTCACGTCCCCGGTCGACGGGCGCAAAATTTTCCTTGGTCCGGTCGAATCGATCCGCATCCAGGAAAAATTGGGCGCCGACATCATTCTGGCCTTTGACGAATGCACGCCGCCTTCGGCCAACAAGGAATACATCGCCAAGTCGCTCGAGAAGACCCATGCCTGGGCGAAGATCTGTTTGGCGGCGAAAAAGACCGACCAAGCGCTCTACGGGATCGTGCAGGGGAGCCGCTTCCGCGACCTGCGCGTCAAAAGCGCCAAGGTGATCGGCGGCTTGCCGTTCGACGGCTTTGGCATTGGCGGCGAATTCGGCGCGGAAAAATCCGAGATGGTCAACATGCTTAAATGGGTCTTTGCCGAACTGCCGGAAGCCAAGCCGCGGCATCTGCTGGGCATCGGACACCCCGACGACATTTTGCCGACGATGAAGTCCGGCGTCGACACTTTCGATTGCATCGCGCCCACTCATTACGGCCGCCGCGGCACGGCGTTCACCTCCGAAGGCAAGATCGACCTCAACAAGGTCATGTATATGAAGCAGCTGAAGCCGCTTGATAAGAATTGCGCCTGCCGCGTCTGCACCGGCTACACGCGCTCCTATTTGTGACACCTCATCAAAGCCCGCGAGCTGACCGGTTTGGGCACGGTCTCCGAACATAATGTTTTTTGGATGAACACCCAAGTCGAAAAATATCGCGAGCTGATCAAAGACGGAAAAATTTAACCTCGCTTTTTAATCGAAGCCATTTCGTAAAAATACGCCGCCCAGTACTCGGGGCGGCGTATTTTTAATATGGGAAATCGCGTTCGCCGGTTGGTGTCTGATTGAGGCCAGTTAGATAACGGTGAATAGGTAAGATTAATCAGGCGGACACGTCTAGATTAGCGCGGGTGTATAATGCAATTAACATAAATAATTATTCTTAGTCATTTCTATATGACGAAATCGTTTAAAAAGTTAATCATCGGCGCGATGGTCGCTAGCATGGCGCTTTCGGCCGGCGCGGCCTTGGCCCAGGACAATTATTCGACCAATACGAATGCTCCGGCGCCGACCGGCATGCATCAGCCGGCGGTCAAAAAGACGGTCGATCTGCCGTGCGCGGCGGCCGCCGTGGCTAAGCGCGAAGCGGCTGTTTCTTCCGCCTTCGCGGCTAAGTCGACGGCGATCTCGGCCGCGTTCACAAAGCGCGCCTCCGATTTGGCCGCGGCTTGGACCATCACCGTCGCCAAGGATCGGAATGCTGCGATCAAAGCGGCTTGGAAAACGTTTAACGCTTCGGCGAAAACGGCGCGCATGACGTACATGACCGCCAACAAAGCGGCTTGGAAAACTTTTGGCACCGATGCCAAAGCCTGCCGCGCCACGCCGGTTGAACCGATGGGCAGTGGAACCGATTCTAGCTTGTAAATCTTAAAACAAAAACGGCCAGACATGGCCGTTTTTGTTTATCTTGCGGCGGCAACCTTTGACATAATCTTAAAAACCAAGCTGAAAAACGATATACTGTAAATAATTATGCGACGAATAATCGTTATTGTTTTTTGTCTTTGCGCCGCATTCACTGGCCGCCAGGCATTGGCGGCGGATGTTCCTGTTTATGCGCCGCTCGTCGGCAACCCCGATCCCAAAACCTGGGTTCCGCCGTCGGCTGCGGCCGCGCCACCGACGCCCGCGGCTGTTCCCGCCCCGGTCGCGACACCATCTCTGACGGCGCCGTCGCCGGCCTCCGCCATCCAAACGCCCGAACCGCAGCCGGAGCCTGCTCCGCCCGCGCCGCAAAAAATGACCGCGCTCGAAGCGGTCGAGCGGGGGAAGAATTTGCTCTCGCCGGTACTTGCCGATTTTAAAAGCAAAGAGGGAAAAATAAAACCGCTGGCGTCAAAGACGGCCGCGACCGCCGCCGCGCTCGCGATCTGGAACAAAGCCGACGACACGGTCACGGTCTACGGCGGCACGCGCGGCGCCAAATATTTTTCCGCCGACAATAACGGTCCGACCGTCCCCATTGTCACGCTCGCCGGCTATCAAACGGCCTATCGCGACAACGACCCCAACACGGTCGTCGTCGGCGCGGTGCAGGCGACCATGGCGCAGACGACCGTCAAGCGGAAAAAATTATACAAGCCGGTCTTCTCCTATTACGTCCCGTACAACAGCGAATTGTATTCGACGGAAACGCTCGCCGCCGGTTCCGATTATCTTTCGTCGCTCATCAAGGACGCGTTCGACGATTTGAATTCCAAGAACATTGTTTCCCGCGCCTTTCCCGGCCAGCCGCTGACCGCGGTCATCGATCCGTATCTCATCAAAGCGATCGCCGTCATTGAGAACGCCGACAGTCAAATTTATCAAGACAACAATTCCGAGGATGCGCTGGGCCGCTTCTTGGTGAAGCTCGCGATCAACAAGGAAGGCGCGCTGGGCAACGTCGTTTCTCCGGCCGGCGCGCGCGGCATGGTCCAATTCATTCCTTCGACCTATAAGATCATGGTGACCAAGCGCACCGACCTGGGACTGATCCCGGATTTTGCCAAAGGCATGGCCGACCATAAGAACGCGATCAAGGCCGAGGCGGCGTACTTGGACATGATCCTGGCCGACATGCCGCAGAAGATCCGCGACATCTACTCCAGCAACAAAGGCGAAGCGGCCGAATACATTGCCGCCGGCTATAACGGCGGTTCGGGACGCGTCAAAAAAGCCATCCAGGCCTGGGGCGACGCTTGGTCCGTTTCGCATGCCACCACTTACGCTGCGTTGACGAGCAAGGCGGCCGCGCTTAAGTCGCGGATCGCGGTCATCGATAAGAAATTAAAGTCCCCGAAAACCAAGTTGGCCGAAGCCAAGGCGCTCAAAAGCGAACGGGCGCAAGCGGTTGCCGAACGCGCGACCGCCGTTGCCAATGCAGCCAAGATCAAGAACTCCTGGCTCTTCGCTGAAACCGCCGGTTACGTGGTCAAACTGCGCCGCGTCTACGACATGCTGGCCGCCGGTTTCTTTGCCACGCCGAACGCGCCGGCCAACACGGTGACGGTGGCGTCGGCGGCGAGCGCCGCGGCGCCTTCCGCCGTCGCTTACGGTTCGGCGCCGGCCGCGACCAACCCGTAATTGCCGTCAAAGCCTTGATTTTTTTGCCGGTTTATGGTAGGGTAGGACATCATCCTCGGCGCCAAGGCGCAAGGCCTCTTCGATCTGATCAATTTTATTGCATCGGTTGCGGCGGTCACTGCAATTATAATTTATGTTTGCCTGAGAAAGGCGAGCCGCTGCGCTCACGCCGGGGAAAATAAAAAACATTATGCAAGACTCAGTTTTACGTTTTGACGGCTTGGGGATCGCCCCGGGCTTGTTGGCGGCGCTCGACCGCAATAATTTCAAGGTGCCGACGCCGATCCAGTCGAAATCGAT
>JAHFIF010000070.1:0-686 GCA_023246535.1 bacterium | reverse complement strand
TCGAAGGCAAGGACATGATCGGCATTGCGCAGACCGGCACGGGCAAAACCCTGGCCTTCGGCATTCCGATGATCCAGCGCCTGGCGCAGCTCAAAGGCAAGGGCTTGGTTATTTTGCCGACCCGCGAATTGGCGCTGCAGGTGGAAGAATCGCTGCACAAGATCGGCCGCGGCATTGGTTTGCGCACCGCCGTGCTCATTGGCGGCGCCTCGCTCAACGTTCAGGTTCAGCAACTGCGGAAGAATCCGCATATCATCATCGCCACGCCGGGCCGCCTGTTGGACCACATGAATCAGCGCACCGTCGACCTTAACGACGTGAAAATTTTGGTGCTCGACGAAGCTGACCGCATGCTCGACATGGGCTTTGCGCCGCAGATCAACAAGATCCTCAACGCCGTGCCGCGCGAACGGCAGACCATGCTGTTTTCCGCGACCATGCCCGACGACATCGTCCGCATTGCGTCCAAACACATGCAGCTCCCGGTCCGGGTGGAGGTGGCGCGCGCCGGTTCGGCCGCCGAAGGCGTCGAACAGGAGCTCTTCGTCGTCAAGAAAGAAGACAAGATCCGCCTGTTGGAAAAATTGCTGACAGAATACCACGGTCCGGTCCTGGTCTTTTCGCGCACCAAGTTCGGCGCCAAAAAGATCACCCGTTCGGTCAACGCCTTGCATCATCGCGCCGCC
>JAHFIF010000011.1:1217-17592 GCA_023246535.1 bacterium | reverse complement strand
CGTCGTCCGGGTCGAAGGCAAAAGCGCCGCCGTCGATCGTCTCGTAGCCGAGCGTCGTGACGTATTGCTTCAGGCGTTCTTTCAGCTTGAACCCGGCGTGATCGGCGGCAAAAAATACTTTCATATGTATGTGTGTGTTTATGAAACATGGAACATGAAGCATGAAGCATTCGGGCGCCCGTGGGCGCGTGATTGTTTCATGTTGTGTGCTTCATGTTTCATGCGCTTAGCCGCGCGAGCCGGGGCGCTTGATCTCTTTGAGATCGAAGTAGCCGGCCTTGGTGTATTCCTCGTGGATCGCGGCGATCACTTTTTGGACGAGAACCTTCGGTTCGGTGCTGTAGATGATCTTGCTGCTCAATTCTTTTTTGGCCGTGTGCAGGAGGTGGGGGATTTCGTCGGCAATGCCGCCCGAGCCGAGGAGGATGCCGAGGATCTTCTGGTCCTCGAAGGCGATGGTGAATTCGTTGAGCGAGCCCATGCGGCCGCCGATCGTGATGACGGCGTCGGCCGAGCGGGTGAGGAGCAGGTTGCGGCCGCTGTAGTTGAAGCCGGTATAGATGATGACGTCATGGTAAGCGACCGGCAGCTTGTAGGCGTTCACATGCTCCTTGATGGTCGAAGCGGGGGAGAGGCCGATGGCGATGCCGCCGCATTCATAGTTGCCTTTGGCCGAGTAGAACGGCAAGCCGGTGGTCGCGCCGGTCAAGAGCACGGCGCCTTGGAGCGCGATTTGGCGGCCGACCTCGTAGGCCAGGTCCTTGTCCGCTTCCACGGTTTCGCCGGCGGCGGCGCCGGAGACACAGATCTTGTATTGGTGCTGAAGGCGGTAAGGGATCTCGGCGGTCTTCGGGGCGGCGGTCTTCTTCTTGGTCATATCGGTGTCTTGAATATTAATAGTTTGATTAATTGTAGGGGTTTTGCGGTTTTGCGTCCAGTCGAAGCCGGCCGGCCGGCGCCCTTGGGCGTCTTGACCGAAAGCGGAAAACAGGCTAGAATCCAGACAGTTTCCGTCACTTGGAACATTTTTTTGGAGGTAACGATGTTTACGCCCGTCCAGCTGTTTGTTCTTTATCTTTTGGTGGTTACGGTCCTGCTTATCGTCGGTTTGGTCGAATGGGCCGGTTCCGGGGAGCTGAAAAAGGTCTACGGCCAGTGTCGCCGCGGGATCGGCTTTCCGATCTTTCTGCTCTCGGCCTACTGCCTGCCGCTGCTGCTTGCCGGGGAGATGGTCAGCCCGGGATTGCTCAACGAGCTTCGCCCGCTCATTTTCAAACCGGGGCAGATCGACGATCTCCGCCAATATCGAAAATACAATTAGTCGTCCTCGCCGCTCGCCTGCACGCCGCCCGTGCAGGTTTGTTTTTTATATTTTCAGCCAGTCCGGCAGGTCGCGCAAAAAATTCAAAATGTTTTCTTCGGGCAAGCCGAGCGCGACAAATCTTTCCCGGTTGACGTTCTCGGCTTCGGTCACGGCGACAAAATCAACGCCGGCGTTTTGGGCGCAAGCGTAGTCGGCCTTGTTGTCGCCGACAAAAAGGATGTCGGAAATTGCCATGCCGCCGGCGAGGAGCGGGTCGATTATTTTTTTAAGCCCCTCGGGATCGGGCTTGCCGACGGCGACGTCGTCGCGGGTGATGACCGGCGCGAAGAATTTGGCGATCCCGAAATCGTTGATGACGGGCAGCACGCCGCTTTTTTGCCGGCCGGTGAAAATACTCATGCCGATCCCCGCGCGGTCCAGGCGCATGAGCATGTTTTCCGCGCCCGGAAAAAGCGGCGTGTGGCCCTGGGCGTTGGCGTCGAGGATCGACTGTTCGAACGCTTCGTGTTTTTGGCGCGGCCAGCAGATGTTCAGGAGCTCGACGGTCGGCAGGCCGTAGTTTTCCGCCATGAGCGACAGGACTTTTTCGTCGGCCGGCATGCCCAGGCGCTTGGCCGTTTCCATCAGGCCCTTGGAGCAGGGACCGAACGAGTCGGTGATCGTCCCGTCGAAGTCGAAGATGACATGGCGTTTTTTCATAGCCGTTAAGATTATCGTTTTTTCCGCCACTGGTCAATTTTGGCGGTAACTGTTAAATTTCAGCTATATGAAGATCCTGGGAATTGAGACATCGTGCGACGAAACGGCTGTCGCCCTGATCGAAGGCAAGAACGGGCGCGTGCGCGAGCTTGAGAGTTTGGTTGCTTCGCAGATCGACATTCACGCCGCCACCGGCGGGGTGGTGCCGGAAATTGCGGCGCGCGAACACGTGAGCGCGATCATTCCGCTGGTTTCGACGCTGCTCGGCCAGTGGACGCGTCGGCCCAAGATCGACGCCATCGCCGTCACGGCCGGGCCCGGTCTTTTTTCGTCGTTAATGGTTGGCGTGGAAACGGCCAAAGCGCTGGCCTTGGCTTGGAACGTGCCGCTCGTGCGCGTCAACCACATTGAAGGGCATTTGTATTCGTCGTCGATCAACGAAGCGAAGACGATAAAATTTCCCGCGCTCGCCCTGATCGTTTCGGGCGGGCATACCGAATTGATTTTGATGAAAGGGCACGGCGCGTACCGGCTCGTCGGGCGCACCAAGGACGACGCCGCCGGCGAAGCGTTCGACAAGACGGCGCAGATGATGGGACTGGGCTACCCCGGCGGCCCGGCCGTCGCCAAGGCGGCCTTGTCCGGCGACCCGCGCGCCTATGCCCTGCCGCGGCCGATGTTGAACGAGAAGAATTTTGATTTCAGTTTTTCCGGGCTGAAAACGGCGGTGCTCTACACGATCAGGAACAAGCATTTGGCCGTTGAGGACCCGCAGATCGCCGCCGACCTTTCCGCCTCGACGCAAACCGCGATCGTCGATGTTTTGGTCGAGAAAACGATCCGCGCGGCCAAAAAATTCAAGATCAAGACGTTCCTTTTGGGCGGCGGCGTGGCGGCGAACGACGCGCTGCGCGCGGCGCTTGCGGCGCGCTTTAAAAAAGACCTGCCGCAGGTCGGCCAGCTTGTCCCGCAAAAAAAATACACCACCGACAACGCGGTCATGATCGCCGCCGCCGGTTATTTCCACGCGGCGAAGAAAGATTTCATTTCCCCTTTGAAGATCAAGGCCGACCCCAATTGGGAATTGGTCTGACCCCTCTCTTATTATAAGAGAGGGTAGGGTGAGTTATTTGGGGTATAAACTATGAACAGCAGTGTGACGATAAAATCGATCGGCGAAATGAACGCGTTTGCGCGCACCGTGGCGCGGTCGCTTAAGGGCGGCGAAACGCTGGCGCTCACGGGCGAACTCGGCGCCGGCAAGACCGCGTTCGTCAAAGGTTTGGCCAGGGCGCTGGGAATAAAAAACGTGGTTCAGAGCCCGACCTTTTTATTGATGAAATGTTATCCTGTCGGAAAGAATCAAAAACCCGCGCACCAGAGCAAAAGCTCGATGCGGGGCAAGCCAAGAACCGATTTCCACGCGCTCTGCCACGTTGACGCCTACCGCATCAAGAATGAACGCGAGCTGCTGACGATCGGGCTGGGCGAGCATTTGTCGGATCCGGGCACGGTGACGGCGATCGAATGGGCCGACCTGGTGCCGGAGCTGATCCCGAAGAACGCGATCAAGATGAAATTTGAACACGGCGCCAACGGCAAGGAACGCCTTGTCACGGTAACGCGCCGCGCCTAATCATAATTCCGCAACGCATATGCCTACGCTCGAAGAGGCATTGACCGGCGCCGGGCTTTCCGAAAAAGAAGCGAAAATTTATTTGGCGGCCCTGGAGCTGGGTTCGGCCGCCGCCGTCGGCATTGCCAGAAAATCCGGGATCAACCGCGGCACGACCTATTTGATCGCCGAAAATTTGATGCTCCGCGGGCTCATGAGTTCGATCGATCGCGACGGGACCAGGCATTTTTCCGCCGAACCGCCGGCGCACCTGCTCGACCGGATCGAAAAAGAGTCGCTGACGGTCAATGAGCGCAAAGCCTCGCTCGCCGCCGCGCTGCCGGAATTGGAGGCGCTGGTCAAAAGCGGCTTGCCGCGTCCGTCGGTCCGTTATTACGAAGGTTTGCTGGGACTGGAGGCGATGCGCCAGATCCTGTACCGTGCGCGCCGCGACGAGGTGCTTTCGGCGCTCGACATCGACGGCTTGCGCAAGCACGTGTCCGTTGAGAACATGCGGGCGCACCAGCGGCAAATGAAACGCTACGACCTGGGCGGGCGCGTGCTCTACACCTGCTCCGACGAAGCCAATGAAAAAGTGCTGAGCGAATCGGCGAGCGGTCAAACGCACGAACATCGCCGGGTTGATCCCAAAGATTATCCGTTCGCCGGCGAAGTCGTCATTTTCGGGAATACCGTCGCTCTTGTTTCCTATTCCGACAAGATCGCCGGCTCGATCATCGAGCATCATGATTTTGCGCGCACCATGCGTTCGCTCTACGAGCTGGCTTGGAAAGCGGCCGCGCCAAAAAATTTTAAATAAAAATCGCCCGGCGCTGTGTCCTTGGGGGAGACAGTTGGCCGGGCGCGGCGTTTTTGAGATCGTTGCGGATTTGTTGCGGCCAAACCGCATCCGACGAACGAAACCCTTTGCCTAGGGGACATTGTGCTGTGAAACTGTAGTTCAGCCTGGAAAGTGCAAAGCTGTCATGGAGTGACTCCATGGTCCCGCCGAAACGGGACCATGTCCCCATGGAGTCGGCGTCTGTGCGCTTCTTGCTCAGCCACCGTGCATCGCACCCTCCTGTTTCATGGGTACCTCCTTTTTTGACTCAATCCCTCGATAAAGGACAAGAATAATATTTTGCCACGGCCCGTTATCGGGCGCAAGGCGTAATAAAAACCCCGCGTTGAGCGTTCAGCGCGGGGTATTGGAATTCGGTTCGGCCGGTCGGTTAGGCGGAAAGGCCGCGCGCGCCGGCGCGAAAGGTTTGATCAAAGACGCTGTAGAACGCATCCATGAAGTCGGTTTCGTCGAGCGGGGCGAAGGTCCGGCGGAACATGGCCAATTGCTCGCGAACGAGTTCTTGGTTGGTTGCGTCGGCCAATTTCGGATTGTGGCGCAGGGCGTTTTCAAAAACGAGCGGCGGGAAACTTTCCAGCACGGTCGTGGTGCCCATTTCGAGCGCAATGCCGGTGAAGTCGCACTTTGGTCCGAGCCGTTTTTTCATGGCCGGCAGGTAGTCGCCGTTCACGCCGGTGGTGATCGTCGGCTTGCCGGCGTTGATGAATTGAACGGTTTCGCCGAAGATGCGGCGCGTCTTGTCCGCTTCGGCGCCTTCGCTGGAAGGGAGCGGGCACAGGAGCGTGCCTTGGCCGCGCGGGCCAAGGCCGGAGTGGACGTCAATGGCGACGGCTTGCTTCAGTTTGGCCAGAAACGGCTGTTGGCAGGCGATCGCGAGCAGCTCGCCGCTCATGCAGGTCCGGTCGCCGCCGTAGAAGATCCCGTTCGGCGCATGCCATTGCCCGGAAACGGCGGCGGCGAAAAAGGCGCGGCGCTCTTGCTCGCTCGAAATTTTTGCGCGCAAGGCGTTCAGCAGCTCGTTGTCCAGCCGCGCGGGTTCGACCAGCGATCGGACCTCGTTGTAGAGCGCGTTGGCGCCGTGGCCGTCAAAGTGGCAGCCGCGGTTAACGTCGATGTTCTGTTCGTCGACGCGCCGGCCGTGGGACATGCCCCACGGGTTGACGAGATGGACCAGGACGAGCCCGGTGTCGTCAGGCAATTCAAGGCGCATCTTGTTTTCAAGGATGCGGCATTGGGCGAGATGGCCGATATGGCCCTCGATCCCGTGAACGCCGGAAATGACGATGAGCGCCTTGGCGATCCTTCGGTCGTCCGGGGTGAAGCTCGTAAAGTAGGTCGTGCACAGGCGCTCGTTGCACGCGCCCCGCGCCAGGCGCGCTTGCGACAAGGAGACGAAAAACCCGTTGTCGCGCGCCAGTTGGAGGATGTGTTGGAACGCTTGGCCGTAGGTCGGAAGTTGCATGCTGATCCTGCCCTTCTTTTCATGGTGTCAAAGATGTCGCCACAAGCGGCGACAGGGCGAACCTTAGCCTAAAGTCGTCGTTTGTCAAGCTGGCGCGCGGTCGCGCTGCAGTATTGCGTTGACGGGGCACGGGCGAGCGCCTAAAATTGCGGTTAGATAACTGCTATGTCCAACCCTAATAACGCGGTGACGGGTATTTTAAAGAAGATTTACGGTGAAAAAAGCGCATATTGGAATAAGATGCGCGCCCTAAGCGGGTTGAACGTTTTCCATTCTTCGGCCGACGGCGTTAAAGCCTACCAAGGTTTTTTAAAAATGGCCGGAATTTCGCCGACCGCGATCGTCGCCGCCTCCGACTTGAAAAAAGTCCCGGCGGTCAACAAAGACAACTATTTGCGCGCCTATCCGCTTGATGAGCTGTGCCGCGCCGGGTCGCTCCGCCGCCGCTCCGTCGTTTTTACTTCGACTTCCGGTTCGACCGGCGCGCCGTTCTATTTTCCCAGAGAAAACGCCGTCGACCTGCGTTCATCGGTCTACCATGAAATTTTTTTGCGGAACGCTTTGATCGACGCCGATCGTTCGACGCTCGTCATCGTCTGTTTTGGCATGGGGGTTTGGATCGGCGGGATCATTACCTACCAAGCGTTCAAGATGATCTCCGACCGGGGCTACCGGTTGGCGATCCTGACGCCCGGGGTCAATAAAAATGAAATTTTCGCGGCCTTAAAAAATATCGCTCCCCGCTACGACCAAGTCGTCATTTGCGGTTATCCGCCGTTTCTGAAAGACATTGTCGACGAAGCCGCCGCCGAAGGGGTCGACTGGAAAAAATTCAACGTGAAAATGGTCTTCGCCGCCGAAGCGTTTTCGGAACAGTTCCGCGAATACGTCGCCGCGCGCGTCGGGATCAAAAATTTGTACCGTGACACGATGAATGTGTACGGCAGCGCCGACCTGGGCACAATGGCCGCCGAAACGCCGGTCAGCATTTTGGCGCGCCGGATCGCGCTGGGAAACGCCGCGCTCTATAATGGGCTGTTCAAGGAAGCCAGCCGCTTGCCGACGCTGGCCCAATTCCACCCCGCTTTTGTAAATTTTGACGAGGAGAACGGACGGATCTTTTGCACGGGCGACAACGTCCTGCCGCTGGTTCGCTACGAGATCGGCGACAACGGCGGCGTGATCGGTTTTGACGAGGTCGAGCGGCTCTTTGCCGCGCAGGGCCTGTCGCTTAAAGCCGAGGTTGAAAAGGCCGGCCTCACGGACACGCTCACGGAATTGCCGTTCGTCTATGTTTACGAGCGCAGCGATCTGTCGGTCAAGCTGTATGGCGCGATCGTCTACCCCGAACATGTTAAGGCCGGCTTGCAGGACCGCTCGTTTGTCGCGCGGATCACCGGCAAGTTCGCCATGGCGGTGCGTTTCGACGCGAACCAGGACGAATATTTGGAGATCAACATCGAACTGGCGCCGAATGAGAGCGGTTCGGAATTGCTGGCGGCGGAAATGTCGGCTTCCATCCTGCGCAGCCTAACCGAAAAAAGCGCCGAATATAAAAATAACGCCAGCGTCTTCGCCGGCCGCGTCCGACCGCGGATCGTCTTTTGGCCGCATGGCGACCCGACGCATTTTAAGGGCGGCGCCAAACAAAAATGGGTCGTTAAGTGACGCTAATCGCTTTAATTATCGGATTTTTTAGTGTATCATTAATTGGTAACCGCCTCGCTTAATGATATGAATATGATCAATGACCGCCTCGACGAGATTATTGCCAAGGAGTTCGGGTTCAAGCCGCTCATCTTCGATTTGGGGAAGCCGGCCGATGCCGAACGGCTCAACGCCCTTATCGCCGAAGGCGCGGTCCGCCGCGTCTCCGACGATTATCGCGAGCAGCTGCTGGAATTGTACGGCGTCAACAATCCGCCGCTGGTCTATTCGCCCGATTTCAAGGAAAAGTTTGAAGAATATTTTGCCGCTTTGCAAAAAGAAACGGAATTGCGGAAGCAGGGGAGCTGGGTTTATTACCCGTGGAGTTCGACGCTGGTCCATGTTCTGCCCGAGGCCGATTTTTTGGCGGTCCGAACGGCGCGCAACAAGAATTTGATCAACCAAGACGAACAGGAAAAGTTTTACAACGCCACGGTCGGCATCGGCGGCCTCTCGGTCGGCTCCAGCGTCGCGCTGGCGCTGGCGCTGGGCGGCGGCGCCAAGCACATGAAGCTCGCCGACATGGATCGTTTGGCGCTTTCCAACACCAACCGCATTCTCACCGGCGTCGACGACTTGGGCGCGCTTAAAGTTGAATTGGCGGCGCGCAAGATTTACGAGATCAACCCCTATGCGCAGGTGGAGATCTTTCCCGAGGGCCTTAACCAAGACAACATCGAAGGTTTTGTCAGCGGCTTGGACGTGATGATCGACGAACTCGACAATTTGGCGGTGAAGTATTTGATCCGCGAACAGGCGGCCAAACACGGCGTGGCCGTGGTCATGGCGGCGGACAACGGCGACAACGCGGTCGTCGACATTGAACGTTACGACCTTGACCGCGCGACGCCGTTCTTCCAAGGCCGCATGGGCGACGATGTTTCCTATGAAATGCTTTCCGGCCTCGACAAGTTCGGCATCGGCAAGATGATCACCAAGCATGTCGGTCCGGAAAATGTCACCGAAAAAATGCAGCAATCGCTTTTGGAAATGGGCAAGACGATCGTTTCTTGGCCGCAGCTCGGCGGCGCGGCGCTCGTTAACGGCGCGGCGGTCGCTTATTGCGTCAGAAAGATCGTCAACAAGCAGCCGCTCGAGGCGAACCGCGCGCTGCTTTCGCTCGATGAAAAATTGGTGCCGGGCTATGACGCGCCGGAAGAAACAGCCAAGCGCCGGCAGATCGCGGAATCATTCAAAAAGATCTTCGGCCTTTAGGCCGGTCCCATCCTATGCCAAGCGACCTTAAAAAGATCATCAGCGACGGCTGTCTGGCCCCGTCGGGCGAGAATTGCCAGCCCTGGAAATTCGTCGTTAAGGAAAATGCGATCAGCGTTTATAATCTGCCGGACGCCGACCGCTCGCTTTATAATTCCAAGCAAAAAGGAACCTACGTGGCGCATGGCGCGCTCATCGAGAACATGGCGCTCTCGGCCGCGCAAAACGGTTATGAGGCGAACGTCGAACTTTTCCCCGCCGCCAACGAACCGGATCTGGTCGCCGTGCTCACGCTGAAAAAAACCGCGCCCCGTTCCGAGGCGTTGTACCCGTTTTTGGAAAAGCGCTGCACCAATCGCAAAGATTTTACCGGCGCCAAACTGACCGATGACCAGAAGATCGCGCTGATCGCCGCGGCCGCCGATGCCGGCGCCGGCGAGCTGCGCTTGGTTGACGATGAGGCCGCGCTCAAAAAACTCGGCGACGCGCTGGCTATCAACGAAAAGGTCATTTTCGAGAATAAGGCGCTGCATGATTTTTTCTACGGGCACATTCTCTGGAAGGAGCATGAACAAGACAAAGCCGGCGGCTTTTATGTAAAAACCCTGGAATTCCTCCCGCACCAGCTCAAGGGCGTCGAGCTGTTCAAGAATTGGTCCGTGCTCAACATCATGAACAAACTCGTCGGCGCTTCCAAGATGATCGTCAACGAGAACGCGGCCAAATACGCCAAGTCCGGAACGCTCGGCGCGATCGTGATGGCGGGGGACGCGCCTAAGGACTTCGTCAAGGCCGGCCGCGCGGTTCAGCGCGCCTGGCTCGCCGCCGCCAAACTCGGATTGTCGATGCATCCCTGCACCGGCGTCGTCTTCTTCAACGAACAGGTGAAAGACGGCGGCGCGGCCAACTTTTCCGCGCCGCACTTGGCGCTCATCGCGGCGGCGTATGGAGAGATCGCGGCGGCTTTCGGCGCCGGCAACCAAACCATTCCCATGCTTTGGCGCATCGGTTTTGCCGATCCGCCGACGGCGCGCTCGATGCGCATGCCGCCTAACATTGCCAACTAACGCTATGTCCAAAAGGAATCAAGAGATAAAAGAAGCGATCGCCAAACTGGAATCGTTCAAAAACGATCCGGCCTACGCCAAAGATTTGTATGCGATCGACGAGAACATCGCCTTCCTTAAAAGCATCAGGCATTTGGCGAGTTATTTCGGCTGGCTCGTGAGCCGCTCGAAAAAAATCGCGCCGGCCCGGCTCTTGGAGCTCACCGATTTTCCCGTTGAGGAGTGGGATGTTAAAATGCATCGCCGGCTCATGGAGATCGAGCGCAATAAGTTCATCGGCGTCGGCAAGCCGCTGGTCGACAAGATCGTCGCTTACGTCTCCGGCGAGCCGCGGGCGCATGTCCTGGTCAATTTGGGCGCCGGCGGCATGGAAGTCGATCGGCAAGCGCTCGCCGCGCTGCTTGAACAGAAATATGCGCACCCGCTCATTATCGTCGGCGTCGACAAATCGCCGGTCAGCCGCCGGCTGGCGAAAGAGAACCTTGTTTCGCTCGGCGACGCCGTCAAAGTGATCGAGTGCGACCAGCTGACGCACCAGCGCCTTAACGAGATTGAAGCGGCGAACAAGGGGCTGGCCGTCATTTTGTGCAACAACGACATTTTCTCGCTCGAGCGCGATTTTCCGCCCGTCAGTTTCGACCTGATGTACCATTCGCTTTTCAAGCATCATTTGGCTCCGGAATTGCGGCCGCGGCTGGACGCCTTAATGAAAAAACTGGCGCACCATGTTTACGAATACGACGGTTACCGCACCTGGGGCGTGATCATTCCCCAAACGGTCGTCGCTTGGAACCACCCCTTCTTTTTGAGCGGCACGGTCCTCTCGAACATCAGGTTCGACAAAGAGCCGGTTGTCCGCGAGCGCGCCGCCGCGGCCAAGCAGCTGTCCTTCTATCCCGGTACCGGGCACTATTTGCTCGAACCATAAACGCGACCTATGTTCACAACGAGTTTTGTTGAGCTGGTAAAAAGCCTGCACTTTAAGAACCTCGACCTGCTGACGGTCGGCATTTCCGTTGCCGCCATCTCGATCCTGGGCTTTGTGATCTTCTTGAACAATCGCAACAGCATCACCAACAAAACTTTTGCTTCGTTGGCCTCATGGGCCATGCTCTGGTCGGTCATCAATTACTTGAGCTACCAAACCAACGACCACGTGGCGCTGACCTTGGTGCTGATGCGGCTGGTGCTGTTTTCCGCCACCTGGTTCGCCTACCATTTGTATAAATTGAGCGTGGTTTTTCCCGAGAATGATTTTGTTTTTTCCAAGCCTTACAAATATTATTTGGTTCCGGCGACGGCGCTGACGTCGCTTTTGACGCTGACGCCATTTGTTTTTCCGCGGATCGTGCAGGTTTCGGCCGTCGGTTCGGTCTCGAAAACGGAAGTGGCGGCGGGGATCGCCGTTTTCGGGGCCATGGTCATGTTTTTGATTTTCGGCAGTTTCTATCATTTCATCAAAAAAACCATTTCCGCCAAGCCGGCGGACCGGGCCAAGTACCGCCTGATCCTCGTCGGCACGGTCGTGACCTTCAGTTTGATCATTGTCTTCAATTTCATCTACCCGGCTTTGTTCCTGGAGGTCAATTACATTCCCATGGGCGGACTGTTCATTTTGCCGTTCATCGGCTTCACCGGCTACGCGATCTTCAAACACCGGCTGTTCAACGTCAAAAACATCATTGCCGCGCTTTTCACCTTCTTCCTGTGTTTTGTGACGCTGGTTGAGATCGTTTTTGCCCCGGACATGGCGCAAATGCTTTTGCGCATCGCCGTCTTTTTGGTGGCGCTCATGATCAGCATCATGCTGGTCCGCAACACCTTCGAATTGGAAGCGGCCAATGAGAAGAAATCCGAATTCATGTCCTTTGCTTCCCATGAATTGCGTTCGCCGATCACGGCCATCAAAAGCTATGCGACGCTGCTCCTGGAAGGCGGCATGGGCAGGATCAACCCCGACGTCAAAGACGGCGTGCAGAAGATCCTGGTTTCGACCAACAGCGTGATCGGGCTGATCGCCCAATATTTGAACAAGGCCAAGATGGAATTGGGGCAATTCTCTTACTTCATCATGCCTTTCGACATTGCCAAGACCGTGCGCGCGGCCATCGACAACGTTCAGGTCAATGCCGAACAAAAAGGCATCTTTGTTTCGACCAAGCTCAAAGAGACCGACGTTTTTAACGTCAAAGCGGACGAAAGCAAGGTCAGGGAAGTGATCGGCAACATCCTCGACAACGCCATTAAATTCACGAAGATCGGCGGCGTGCTCGTGACGGTCACGCAAAACAAAGACACCGTCATCATCAAGGTCGCCGACACCGGTTCCGGCATCACGGCCGAAATGATGCCGCTCCTGTTCAAGAAATTCTCCAAAGACGACGCGCAAAAGAATATCATGGGCAGCGGCCTTGGCCTGTATCTTTCCCGGACCTTCATCGACGCGATGAAGGGGCGGATCTGGGCCGAATCGGAAGGCGAAGGCCGCGGCGCGCAATTCTACATTGAACTGCCCAAGGCATAACAAAAGCGACCCCGCCAGCGGGGTCGCTTTTTTATTGCCAATTTAGATCAAACCGCGTTCTTTCATGGCCGCCATGATCCGGTCGGCGTTCTCTTGCGTCCCGGTCGAACCGGTCGTGTCGAGGACAAGGTCGTAATGGGCGGGATCGAAATAATTGTCGATGCCGTAGAGGCGTTTGAATTTTCCAATGTAGCGCTGCATGCGAAGGTCATTGACCTTGACCGCCTCTTCGACCGTCGCGTATTCCGGTTCGTCGGTTCGCTGGCCCGCGACCTTTTTGTCGTCAAAGATCCGCCGCCCTCCTTCGATCGGATCGACCGTCACCAGGATCTTGAAAGAATTCGGGATCAGATGCCAAGAGATCTTGCCTTCGATAATGGCGTTGTCTTCGGTTTTCCCGAGTTTCTTTTGGTACCCGTCGACTTCGTGATCGGCTTCATCGCCGCCGGAGAGGAGCTCGTCGATCGTCTGGTTTTTTTCGGCCGCGATCTTTTCCAGGATCCCGCCGACGGAATAAAATTTCATGCCCAGGCGCTTGGCCAATTCTTTGGCGACGGTTGTTTTTCCCGCGCCCGGCGTGCCGGCGATGGTGATGATCATAGTGGTCGAACTTTTAACTTTTAGCTTTTAACTATTAAGTCGCTGCTAAAAAGTTAACAGTTAATAGTTAAAAGTTATGGGACGTTCTTGAATTCCGGCGGCAGAGGGGATTCGTAGGCGACGGCGTTGCCGGCCATGTCGGTGAAGCCGATGAGCGAGGCGTGCAGCATCAGGCGCTTGGCTTTGACGCGCGCGTCATTGGGCGCGTAAAGCGTATCGCCGACAATGGGGTGCCCCATGTGCTTCATGTGGACGCGAATTTGGTGCATGCGGCCGGTTTCGGTGGTTATCTTCAAGAGGGTCGATTTTCGCCCGCGGCGCAAAATTTCAAAATGCGTGATCGCATCGAGGCCGCCCACCTTGACCGACATTTTCCCTTTGCGGTTGCGTCCGACCGCCGCCGTGATCGTGCCCGACGGCTGAGCGACGACGCCAAGGACCAGCGTGGTGTATTCCTTGTTCATTTTGTGTTCGGAAAATTGTCCCTTCAAATATTCGTACGCGGCCGGCGTTTTGGCAGCGATCATCACCCCGGAGACGTCGCGGTCCAGACGGTGAACAATGCCCGGGCGATGCGCTTCGCCGACGTTTCTGATGAGCGGATTGTAAGCCAAGAGCCGGTTCACCAGCGTCCCGGTTTTGCGTTCGGCCGTGGCATGCACGGTCAGTCCGGCCGGTTTGTCGATCACCAAATAATCCTTGTTTTCGGCAAGGACGGCCAAAAGCCCCGGTTCTTCCGGCAGCTCTTTTGATGAAGCGGGGAGGGTGGTTACTTCGTCGCCGGCTTTGACGCGCAGACCGGCGCCGGCCGGCTTGTTGTTGATGTTGGCTTCATTTCTTTTGATGATGTGGGCGACCGCCGAGCGGGTTATGCCAAGCTTCTCGGCCAAGAAAATGTCGAGCCGCTTTTTTGCATCAGATTGTTCAACGATGAATTTCATAGGTTTTATCGCTTAGCTTGGCCGCCGGTGCCGATTTTTCGAATAAACTGCTCGGCTTCTTTGCGGGTCTTCACTTTGCCTTGTAATTGCTCTTCGCGCAAGGCTGCCAGGAGCATGCCGACCTCGGGCCCGGGCGTGAGTTTGAGGAGCTTCATGATCGCGCCGCCGTTCAAGACCGGGGGCGGCAGCCGGCGTCCGGCGCCGAGGCTGGCCAGTTCATCAAGCCGCTCCATGAGGCGAACGAGCGATTTGAGATGGTCGGGCTTAATTCCTCCTTCGGGGACGGCGGCCATGCCGTCGCAATACATCACCATGAGCAGGTCGCGGCCGGGGAGGTTGGGATTGAAGAAATATTTTTCCAGTGTGTTCGGCCGAATGGCGTCGATCTGTCCGTTTAGGACGAACAAGTGGTTTCTGACGAGCCAAGCCAGTTTTTCGGTGTCGATGTCAAAACCTTCGGCCGCGGACAGGGTCAGGCGCTTGGCGATCGCCTCGGTCATTTCCGCGCCAACGCGGTCGTGGTTGGTGTAGCGAACGCGGTCGGTGCCGTGCTCCTCCGGCGTTTGCATGGTCGACGGCTTGCCGATGTCGTGAAAGAGCGTGCCGAAATAAACCATGGCGCCCGGTTGGTCGCCGCCGAACATTTTTTTGAAACCGTCATCGTTGATCCGGGAGAGCGCCAGCCGCGTATGCGTCCAAACGTCGCCTTCGCTGTGAAAATTGACCGGCTGCTGGCAGCCGCGCATGGGGAGCAGCTCGGGCATGAGCGTTTCGGTCGCGCCGCTCTCAAACCACAGGTCGAAGGCGCGCACCGGGTCGCGGGTCAGCGCCTTGGTCAGTTCGCGGGCGATTATTTCGGTGGCCACGACGCGCATGTTGCCCAAAGGGGTGGGGTGATAGTCGTTGACGCGCGGCATGAAGACGCGGATCGCGCCCATGGTGTGCGGTTCCAACTCAAAGCCGAGCTGGCAGGCAAAGCGCAGGCCGCGCAGCATGCGCGAATAGTCTTCGCGGAACCGCTCGCTCGGTTCGCCGACGGTGCGGATGATTTTCGCACGCAGGTCCTTTTGGCCGTCGAAGGGATCAATGAGACAGGGCTTGGGCGTGAGCCGCAGCGCCATGGCGTTGACCGTGAAATCGCGCCGCGCCAGGTCTTTTTCGATCGGCAGTTCCGGATCGGAATCAATGGAAACATCGCGATACCCGCCCGAATTGAACGAGTGTTCGGTCCGCGGCAGCGCAATGTCGATCGCCGGCGCATGCTGAGGTTGAACCTCATCAATTTTATGATGAGGTTCAACCTCAGCGCGGGGGACGAATTTCCAGACGCCAAAGCGCTTGCCGACCAGATCGACGCGGCCGAGCTTCTTCAGAAATTTTTCCAGCGCGTCCGGCTTAACCAAGCGCACGACCAAATCCCAATCCTTGTTGTCGTCGCGGTCCATGAGCGCGTCGCGGACCGTGCCGCCGACCAAATAAAGCTCGCCTTTGGGAAAGGCGGCTTTAAAGGCCGAAATAAGGGGCTTGATCTCCTTGCGGTTCTTCAGGGCAAGGAGTTTTCGCGGCAGGGTCGGTGTCATTTATATATCTTACGAAAAAAAACAACTCCCCGCCAGCGGGAGGCAGGGGAGTCAATTGAGGCGATAACGCCGCGCGTACATGGTGGCGACCGCTTGCTTGAAGTTCGGCGCCAAAGCATCGGCTTCGCCAAGCGCGGCGCGATACAGGGCGTTTAAAGAACGGACTTTTCCGTCAACCGGAACAAGATGCTTGTTCCGGAGCATGCCGGCGATGATCGTTCTGACGGAATCGTCATCGACCAGCCGGTCGTCGTCGCTCGCAACTTCCATTTCAAAGAGGCGGCAGAAAGCGACCAGGAAACAATTGATCATCGGCCGCTCCTTGATCCCGGAGAGCGCCGCGTCCAGTTCCGAAACCGCCGGCGCCAGCATGGGAAAGTCTTCGAAGAAGTCCGGCCGCTCGATGTCGAAGATCGTATGGCTCTCGACCACGTATTTCCGTTTCATCAGAACCTCCGTTTATGTCCGACGCTTCACCCTAACAAACCCCGCAAAACGCGTCAATCAGCTAAAATCCCCGCCGCCCGAGCAATAGACAAACGCCGGTAAAAATGATAGAAGTTAGAGGTAAAGCGTCATTCCCGCGAAGGCGGGCGAAGTGCCCCGAGGGGTAAATCCAATCTCACTTGGTCGTCGTAACGCCGCCCAATATGGATTGGATCCCCGACGTCGCTCGGGGATGACAATTATAGACCGTAATTCCAGCGCGGCAGTCCGCCTTGGGCGGGAAAGCTGGAATCCAGAAAATCATTTGTTTCTTGTATGGGCATGGGCACGTA
>JAHFIF010000011.1:0-1207 GCA_023246535.1 bacterium | reverse complement strand
CACCCTAACAAACCCCGCAAAACGCGTCAATCAGCTAAAATCCCCGCCGCCCGAGCAATAGACAAACGCCGGTAAAAATGATAGAAGTTAGAGGTAAAGCGTCATTCCCGCGAAGGCGGGAATCCAATCTCGCCTGGTCGTCGTAACGCCGCCCAATATGGATTGGATCCCCGACGTCGCTCGGGGATGACAATATAGATCGTCATTCCAGCGGAAGCTGGAATCCAGAAAATCATTTGTTTCTTGTGTGGGCATGGGCACGTAGCTCAGCGGTAGAGCTGACGTCTTATACACGTCTGGTCCTAGGTTCGATCCCTAGCGTGCCCACACAAGCAACAAACGCTACTCATAAAATACCTCCCTACGAAATTTGCAGTTTTGAGTTGCTTATATGAAAAATAATATTTCAGCCGTCCATGTTAGGGATTTGGTTGACAACCTAAAAGAGGTAGAAACTCTGCTTCGAATTCATGAAAAAATTTCCGGTAAAAAACCGGGAAATCGTGCCTCTGTAAATGTTTTGAATAAGAGCGGGATTGTTTTACTGGTTGCGTGTTGGGAAGCATTTGTTGAAGATCTGGCGGAAGCGTCTTTCAATCATTTGTTAAAAAAAGCGGCAACACATGATGTATTTACTGAAAAAGTTAGAGCTCTTGCGTCTGAATATCTATTGAGTTCGCTCGACAAGAGGAAAATATGGGATCTCGCAGGCGAGGGTTGGAAGAAGGTGCTAACGGAGCATAAACTATCCGTGATATCTAAATATCTAGGACGGTTTAATACGGCGAAAATTGAGCCAATCGATGAACTATTTGAAAATTTGATTGGAATGAAATCTGTTAGTAAACACTGGCACTGGCAGGGGACCACAAACGAAAATATCTGTTCCAGGCTTGATAAACTAATTACCTTACGTGGTGAGATAGCGCATCGTGTTAGATCAAAAAACACTGTTTTAAAAGCAGATGTTGAATCTGCTCTAGAACTTATACAGAACCTTGCGGCCATAATGTCTAACCGTGTTCGCAGTTACCTTTTTTTAAGGACCAGGAGTTTCCCTTGGGGAGGTGTTAAATATGGTAAACGGAAGTAGATTGGAATAATTATCTTTCGTAAAAAATTAAGCGTTTACATGAAAATCTTCTTATTTAAAAATGTCTAATTTTCATCCAATCAAAATCGGCATTCAGGGCGGGAAGGGGAGCTT
>JAHFIF010000069.1:1446-6300 GCA_023246535.1 bacterium | reverse complement strand
GTTGTTTTGGAGCCGATCTCTAGTCTCTTTCGCCTCGGGGCGGTGAAAAAGACTAAAGATCGGAGACAAAACATGGGTGGCGTGTTAGGCCGGGGGGCTTAATACGCCAAACATGCGAAGCCCCGCACCAAGAGTCGTGTTTACAGCCAGTAAACAAGACAAGGAACGCTTGGTGCGGGGCAAGTTGATGCGCATCGCTTTCTCTCTCCAAAAGCTTCCCCTAAGAGCGGGAGTCTGTGGGAGACGAAACGGTGTGCGTCAGCACCTGCGCCATTGGCCGATATGTGGCTAGTGGCGCGGGAAGTAACGGCCGATACGGCTGAACTCCGAATAGTTCTTTCTCACGGTTTCATCTGTCCCACTTCGCTTCGGCTTCGCGGGACGCGCAAGGTTTCATCTGTCGCTTTCGGTGCGGCGACGCATGAACGCCAACCCCGGCCCCTCTTCCAAAAATAAATACAGTGAAGAGGGGTTGGGGAAAAATTAAAACGTTTGGTACGAGCGGCGTGGTCTTCGCAAGGTTTAGACGGTCAAGAGCCCGTCTAACGCCAAGCCGAGCCTAGGCTGGTCGGACCAAAGCATGAACCATGAAGCATGGAACATGAAACATTCGGTCGAAAAACGAACGAACGGAAAAAGTCGAAAATCAAATAAAACAAACAAGGTTACAGGTTACAGGTGACAGGTTCAATTAGAACCTAACACCTAAACCTTGAACCTAAAAACAAAAATGTTTAAACGGCTAACAAATAAAACGTTGCTGCAAGCGCTCCTCCGCGCGTGCTTCGTCGTTTTGTTTGTTGTCTCGGCCGTCGTTGGCTTGAACGCCCAAAACGCCCAAGCCGCCGCCGGCATTCCGCTCATCGTGAGCTACCAAGCCCGCGTCACCAACGCGAGCGGCACGGCGATCACCTCCGCCACCAACATGCGCTTTGTCATCTGGGATTCGCTCTCCGGCGGTTCCTGCGTCTGGTCCGGCTGGGGCACGGGCACCAACGGCTGCACTTCGCCTAACGCCAGCCAAGTTTCCGTTACTCCAGTGAACGGTGTCTTCTCCATTCCGTTGGGCGACACCACGCTCTCCTCGCAGAACGCCATCCAGAACACCATCTTCAACGACGACAGCCGCTACCTGGAAATCCAGATGTACAACGGCTCAACCTACGAAACGCTCAGCCCGCGCAAGCGCATTTTGGCCGCGCCATATGCGTTTAACTCGAACATGTTGAACGGCTTGTCGTCTTCGGCCACCGGTCCGGCTTCGGCTTACGTGGTGGCGACCGATTCGTCCGGCAAGCTCACGATCGGCGGCGGCGCCGCGGTCACCGGCGGCGCGATCTCGCTCACCACCGGCACGACCAACGCCTTGACGCTCGACACCGGCACGACCGGCGCGATCAACATTGGAACCGGGTCGAATGGGAAAGCGATTTCGATCGGTAACAACATTGGCAATACCTCGTTAACGTTTGCTGTCGGTGCGGGAGTCACCAGCTTCTCTTCTTTCATAACATCGGGAACAGCCTACAGTTTTAGCGCGGGGTCAATGTCAACCGGCGATGCGATGTCCGTCTCGTCGGCCTCGTCGTCAGGAAGAATGCTCAGTTTGGATGGTTACCTCGGGCAAGGCAGTATTATTTCTTACAATATTGGGTATGGAGGCGCCGCGCAAACGGGGTCCATGATCGGCGTCGATATTAACTTTACCGATTTATCGCCCGGCGTAACCGGATACACGACTACCGGTTACAATTACGTATCGCCAGGATTGACCACGACCGCGGGAACGGGAAACTATACCGGTTTCGCTGTTTCATCCGGCGGCGCGATATCCAATTCCACCGCCGGCTCAATCGCATGGCGCGGCGCTTCAATCGCAATGCCGAACATGACCCAGGGAGCCGGCGGCAGCGTTATTTCCAGCGGCGTCGACATTACGACCGGTACGATTACAACGGCGGGTATCGAAAATGGCATCAACATTAATGCCGCCGGCGTCGGTGCGGGGACATTGAGCGGCGTAAATATTTCCGGCATAACGGCCGGCGCGGGAACGCAGTACGCGATCAACATCGGCGCCGGATGGCCGACGGCGATTAACGGCGCGGGCGCGTTGAATATTTCCGGCGGCGCGGCATCGACTTGGGGAACAACGGCGGGCATACTCACCGTTAATGGCGGCGCCGGCCTCAAACTTACAACGACTTCCAGCGTTATAAATATTAACCCTGCCGGTTCGAACGCGAGTGGCGTGATTATTGGCAGCGGTCTGGCTTCATCAACGCCGGACATGCTGCTTCTCGACGTTAAAAACGACAACGCAACCGATCCGTCGAGCGTGAATGGCGCCATATACTATAACTCGGTGGCTGGGAAATTCCGTTGTTACCAGGCAGGTGCGTGGACGGATTGCATTGGCGCGGGCGGCTCGACGACGCTCAACACGGTTGGCGCGGCCACCGGCACGGCGACCATTGCCAATGCCGCGAACGCGATCGTCTGGAACTGGGGTTCGCTCACCACCCAAACCGGCATGACCTTTGGCGGCGGCAGCGCGATGACCACCGGCAAAGTGTTCCAGATCAATTCATCGACCTTCGTTCATACCGCCGCTGAAACCGGTGAAGCGATGACGATCATTCTCACCGACGCCTCGACCAACGCCTCCGGCACCTCGGTCACGCGCGGCTTGGACGTCGAAAGCACGCTCAGCACCTCGGGCGCCGGCCTTAAAACTTTTGACGCCTTCTCGGCCGATCCGCCGACCTTAACCGGTTGCGCCACCGGCGCCTGCACTTGGAGCGCCTTTAACGCCTACACTTCAGCGACCGGCGCTGCGGCCACCATCACGCAGAACGGCTTCAACGTGGCCGCGCAAGGAATCGCGCTCGGCACGTTGAACGGCATTAACATTTCCGCCATCACCGGCGCCGGCGGCACGGAGAATGCAATCGCCATCGGCGGCGGTTGGGATAATTCGATCACGACGCTCGCGAACGCCAACCTCGTGATCCAGCCGAACGGCACCGGTGACACCGTCTTTAACATGGACGCCGACACTAATTTCCAAATCGTTGCCACAGCCCAGCCGGCCGCCGACATGGTGGTGATCACGAACGCCGGCCAACCGGCAACGACGGCGGGCGTCAGCAGTTTGCAGATCACTTACGTCGGCGGCGCCGCGGCGGTTGAAGCCTCGGCCGAACGCATCGACCTGACCGGCGGCACCGTCGCCGGCGCCGGCGCCATTTGGAACGGCTTGCGCATTGTTCAGGGCACGGTCACCCCGGGCACGACGGTCAACGACATTAAATTAGAAACAGTCGCCCTTTCGCAGTCCACCGCGGTTACGACCAACATCAACGGAATTTCGATGCGAACGGTTGGCGCGCTCGCCCAAACCGCCAATGCCGGCACCATTGTGTGGAACACGATTGACGCGGCGACGCCTAACATCACGCAAACGACGGGCACGGTGACCGCCGACGGCTTTAGCGTGGTCAACGGCTCGATCACGACCGCCGGCACGCAAAACGGCGTCATGGTGACCACTGGCTCGATCACGACGGGCGGCACGCAGAACGGCGTGAATATTGCGGCGACCGGCGTTGGCGCGGGCACGTTGAACGCCATCCAGATCGGCGCGATCACCGGCGCGGGCGGCGTTGAAAACGCCATCGCCATCGGCGGCGGCTGGGATGCGTCAATCACGACGCTCGCGAACGCCAACCTCGTCATTGTTCCGAACGGCAGCGGCAACACCGTCATCAACACCGACGCCAATTCCAACTTCCAATTGACCGCCACCGCCCCGCCGACCGCCGACATGTTCCAAATCACCAATGCCGGCCAGCTCAACGTCACCGCCGGCGTCTCCGCTATACAAATCACCTATGCCGGAGGCAACAACGCCGTTGAAGCCTCGGCCGAACGCATCGACCTGACCGGCGGCACCGCGGCCGGCGCCGGCGCCATTTGGAACGGCTTGCGTTTGACGCAAGGCACGATCACCCCGGGCACGACCGTTGGTGACATCAAGTTCGAAACGGCGGCTCTCACCCAAACGACAGCCGTTACGACCAATATCGGCGGCATCTACATGGCCTCCGGCACGGTTGGCGCTCTCGTTCAAAACACCAATGCCGGCACGATCAACTGGACCGGCGTTGACCTGATTACCCCGAACATCACGCAGACCACCGGCACGATTTTAGCTGAAGGCCTGGCCATTACGACGGGGACGATCACGACCGGCGGCACGCAAAACGGCATCAGCATTTATGGGCAAGGCGTCGGCGCCGGCACGTTAAACGGCCTCAACATCGCCAACATCACCGGCGGCGCCAGCACGGCGGAAAGCGCCATCAAGATTGGCACCGGTTGGGATAACGCCATTGTCGGCGTCGGCGCCCTTAACATCACCATGGGCGCGGCTTCTTCTTGGACGACCTCTGCCGGCGCGCTGACGATGAACGCCGCGGGCGGCGTCATCGTCGGTTCAGGGACGATGACCTATATCCCGTTCGTTCCGCTCAACATGATCAACAGCGCGGCGGGAACGATGAAGTCGCAATTGAACCTGATTAACACCGGCGGCGGCGCCGGCGCAGGCAGCGCAATCGATTTCTACACGTACGACGTTTCGGGCGGCACCAGCCCGGGCCTGCGCATTGCCGGTCTTGACAACAGTTATTCCGGCGACCTCGTAATTTCTAACAAGGCCACCGGCGCAGCAAACAACGCCTTGAACGAAAGGTTCCGCGTTGCGTACGCGACGACAACGTTCACCGGCGGGAATGCGACGGGCACGACGACCGGCTCGGCCGTATATATGACCGACACGGCTTTGACCTC
>JAHFIF010000069.1:0-1436 GCA_023246535.1 bacterium | reverse complement strand
GACCTCAACAGGTTTGACGATTGCCAGCTCGGCGGCAATGACCGCCGGCAGCGGCTTGAGCGTGCTCAATACGGCCGCGATGACCGGCGGTTCCGGCATCTTGGTAAAACTTTCCGGTTTAACGCAAGCCGGCGGTACGGCAACGGCGGCCGGCATTACGGTGAACCTGACCGGCACATCGTATAACACGCAGCGCTTCATCCGTTTTACCAACACGGCCGGCGCAGAAATTGGTTCAATCAACAACTCCAGCGCTTCGGCAACGGCTTTCACCACCTCTTCCGACGTGCGTCTGAAGAGTAATATCGTCGAAACCCATTATGATCTGGCCGACCTCATGAAGATCGGGGTGCGCGACTTCACTTGGAATGAGGACGGGGCACAGGACACCGGCTTCATCGCCCAGCAGCTTTATACGGTTTATCCGGGTGCCGTGACCAAAGGCGACAACGGAACGGATCCGTATGTTCCCGGCGTCACCAATACCTGGTCGATCGATTACGGCAAGGTCACGCCGATCATCGTTAAAGCGATCCAAGACCAACAAAACCTGCTTGGCGGCTTTGCTGCTTCCGGCGACGACCTCAGCGCATTCGTTGCAACTGCCCAAGCCGAAGCGCCGCGCGACGTGGTGGCCGCGTTCAATAACGACATTGCCAGCGGCAAACAATTCTTGACCGACTTCTCGGCCGCCCGCGTCACGGCATTGCGCGGCTACTTTGATGAAACGTTCGCCAATAAGTCGCACCAGGCCAATCTCTGCGTCGGCGATGCGGTGAATGGCGAAACCTGCGTCACCAAGGCGCAGCTTGACGCGCTGTTGGCGAATCCGGCTTCGAACGGCGTGGCGGCGACGGGCACGGTTGGCGGTAATGCGACGTCGAACAATTCGTCGGCGCCGGTGCAAAATTCGAACAACAATAATCCGGTTAGCAACGTTACGTCGCTCGCGGGTTTGGCGGTTAATGCGGACCTCAACATGGTCGGCTTCTCGATCAGCAACGTGCTCGCGATCAGCGGCACCAACAACCAATGGTCGATCGACGCCAACGGCTTGTTCGCGGTCGCCAACAAAGTTGATGACGCCATGAGCACGCTCTATGCGGTGACCGGCGCGAACGCGCAAGTCATTCTTTCCGGCAGCAGTCGTCTTAGCGCGGGACATGTTCGCATCAACTTCACCAAGGAGCAGAAGAACGCGATGGCCAAGGGTGTCGGCTACCAAGTTAGCGTGACGGTGACCGACAGCTCGAACGGCGTTTACGTCCCGGTTAAGAACGCGGACGGCTTTGACGTTAACGAAGTGAATGGCGGCAACTCGGGCACGACCTTCGATTGGATGGTCATTGCGCGCCGCAACGGTTACGCGGATGCCAATGACTTTGGCTTGCGGCCGGACCAGTTGGCGCCCGTCGAACCTGCGCCAATACCGACGC
>JAHFIF010000068.1 GCA_023246535.1 bacterium | reverse complement strand
GTGGACATGAGACCAATGATCGAGATGACAACGAGAAGTTCAATGAGGGTGAAGCCCCGTTTGTTCATAGCGGGCTTATTATATCATAAACATTCTTGAAATATTAGCACTGCCTTGCAGCGCACTAATTGGTATCATTCGCATGCATTCGTATATTAGTGTCGCATCGCTGCCGTTCAGGCAGCCCCAACCTTGATAAATATATGTATAAATGCTATGGTCCGGCCGGAAAGCAACGGAACGTTCGTTCATATAAAGGAGGACCATGAGTTCAAAAGATAGGGTATCTTTGATATCGCGTTTCGAGGGGGCGATGCTCGGCGTCGCCATTGGCGACGGCATGGGCATGCCGGTCGAGACAATGTGGCCGGCCGAGATCAAGGCGTTGAACGGCGGCCAAGGCGTGACCGGTTTTATGTCGATCGTGCAAACCCAGTTCCCCGAGATGAAGGGGTATCCGGCGGCGGCCACGACTGACGACTGGCAGCTGACGGCGGCGGTGGCGCGTTCGCTCATTCGCACTGGCGGAAGGTTTGATCCCTATGATTGCCTGCGCGAGCACATTGCCGAGTGGCATATCAATAATCGCACTTGGGGCAAAGGCAGCCGCGCGGCGATCGGGTCCATCGTGAGCGGCGAGCGGCAGATCGTCGATACGCCGGAATCGATCCCCGGGAAGACCGGTCTGGGCAACGGGATCATCATGAAGATCGCCCCGCTGGCGCTGGTGACCGAGGCCAGGACGGAATATTCCCGCATGGCCGAATGCTGGTCGCTCGGCCGGCTGACGCACGGCGACGTCCGCGCCAGCATTGCCGCCTTTGCCGTGCTGCGGCTCATGCACGCCATTTTGCGCCGCGACTTCGGTTACGGCGATCGTATCGAATACGACGATCTGCTGCATTGGCTCATTTGGGAGGTCGAAGGGATGGAAAAGGAATTCGGCGACGCCAAGACGCCGGCCGACGATCGAATCTCCGGCCGCTTGCGGCGGGTGAGCGGCTGTCTCAGCGACGCGCAATTGGTTTACGACAAGATCGGCTGCGGTTTTGTCGCTACCGAAACCGCGCCCTACACTATTGCCACCTTCCTGCGTCATCCGACCGACTTTCGCGCCGGCGTGCTCGAAGCGGTCAACGCCGGCGGCGACGCCGATACCAATGCGTCGATCATCGGCGCGCTCATCGGCCTGAATGTCGGTCTGGACGGGATTCCCGAGGAATGGAGAATGCAGTGTCCGGCCCTCGAGTCGGCGATCGAATTGGGCAACGCGCTCTTTAACTGCCGCAGCGTCTAGTTTTCGACCCTTCTTTCACCAACGCTCGCCACACCGGCGGGCGTTTTTTAATCGGCAGCTGCCATTGACAAAAGCGCCTTGGCAGAGTAGTTTGGGTGCTATCGAATCGGACCTTGCCACCCAACCCAAAACGAGAGGAAAACATGACGAGTAGTGAGAATCTGCAGTTCATCAGGACGACCCTTCCCCCGGAGCTTTTTACGCACGAAGCATATCTCCGATCGCTCGGCACGATCACCGATTGCCTGGTCAAGCTGACCGCCAAACCCGGCGCCGTGGTCGGATGTTCGCCGGCCCGGATCAAGAACATGCTTTGCGCCATGCTCGTGCATGCGAGCGGCGACTGCATGGCTTGCGCCAGAGGCCGTTCGAACGGGCTGCTGCCGGCGGAACAATCCTTCATGAACGCGCGCCGCGCCTATGCGGGTTCGAAGCACGATCGGGCGTCCAGCCTCAACGCGATCGCCTTTGTTTTTCCCGCGCCGCAAACCCGCGCCCAGGCCGACCGCCAGCTGCTTCTCATTCCCGAATTCATCGCCGTTCTCGACGCGCGGATCCCCGGCGCGAAAACGCATGAACCGATGATCGTTCAAACCGCCGCCGCCGGTTAACGCGGACGAATTTCGCCGTCTTGGCGCTCCCACCCGGGGAGCGCCGTTTTTTATTATGAGCCCGGCGAATCTTGACATTTTTGAAAAAATGGCGCATATTGACCGATCAAAGCGTTCTTTTTCAACCCGTCACCGAAAGGAGGGGAAAATGCGTAAAATGGAAAACGCCTTCAGGCGGCATGATCCGTATTTGGCGGCGCTCGACCGGATCATTCGATATTTGGAGATCGTCAGCGGTCTTCAAGCCGACGAATTGCCGCGCCGCGACGAGACGATCAAATATTTGGAAACGGCGCTCGTTCACTTGGTCAACCGCAGCGATTGCGTGGCTTGTTCCGCCTCGCGCGGCTTGCAGGACGCCGAACTGGCGTTTCTGGCGGCCTATGGGAGGTTTTCAGAGCATCCGGAATACCGGCGGTGGCTGAAGGGTCAGCACGTGAATATTTGCTACTCCGACGGCAAGGATACGGAAACGGTCGACGACCCGCTCAATTGCATCGCCGTTTTCATCAACCGCAAGCGTTTGGATACGGTTGGCAACAGCGTGCATACCACCGCTCAAGAGATGCTGTCCGAAATATCGCGTCGCCTGTAAGGAGGCTATGATGATCAAAACCGTCAGAAAGATATTGCGCGCCGCCGCCGGCCAGAGCAAGACCTCGGCGCTGAGCGACGACAGTCGCATTGTCGCCGCGCTCATCTACATGTGCGGCGAACATGTGTTGCGGGGAAATATCTTCCAGCTTTGTTCGGTCATCGAAACGACCAAAAGCCAATGCGTGCTCGTTAACGGGCTGAAGTTCGTCCGGCACGGCAGGGGATATTATTCGCGACGCGTCGACCGGGCGATCAAGGAAATGCAAGCGGCGCGTTTTGTCTGGTGGAACAAGGCCGAAGACGAGCTGCACATCGATCGCTCCAAGCCGGTTCATGACCGCTTTGTCAGCGAGATCAGGCTGCTGCCGCGTTTCGACGTGTATCGCAACTCGATCAAGAACGCGGCCAACTTCATCGGTTTCGTTCTCGGCTCGCCGTAAGCAGACGGCCGCGACTCCAAAGGCGCCCTTCACGGCGCCTTTTTTAATTCTTTCTTTCTCCCAGGAAAGGGCGGGCCTGCCCCGCACCGAGCTTTTGCTCGGTGCGGGGGTTGACAAAAATACGGTTTCGGCAGTAACGTTCGGACAGTTCAAGCAAAGGAGCAAACCATGGACGCACAAGGCAGCTTGGTTTTTAAAAGCTGCCTGGTGGCGGCGGTAATTGCTAATCTGGAACACCAGATCTACGACCGATCGGTCATTCAGGTCTGTCACGCTTTCCACGCCAGCTGGACCGATTGTCCGCCGGGACTGGAGCTGGAATTTGTTCCGCTGGTCCAAGGCTGGCATTCGCCCGACGTGCAACTGGCCCTTTATCAGCTTTGGGAGCACGGCTTTGTCACGCTTTTCGACGATCGCGATCGCCGGGGAAGGCTGATGATCGAGCCGTCCATTATCCGGCTCGCCGAACGCTGCAAAGAACATTTTCCCGCGCTCGAAGAGAACATTGCCTGGATCATGGAAGTTGGCTATCGCGTCGGCGCCGAGTTGGACACGATGAACGATCCTTACAGCGACGGCTGACGCTCAACCGCAAAGGCACCCAATGACGGGTGCCTTTTTCTTTTGTTGCGAATGCCTGCGGCCGAGTCCGGGTGCGAAGTTTAAACTTCGTCGGCGGCCGCGGGCGGCGGTTCGACGTCGGTGACCGGGACCGGGCCGCCCGCGTCCTCGATCTCCTTGGCCTTGACCGCTTCCATCAATTCTTTGCGGATGTCGCCGAAGACCTCGGGGTGCTCCTTGAGGAAGAGCTTCGAGTTTTCGCGGCCGACGCCGAGCTTAACTTCGCCGTATGAATAGGTGTTGCCGTTCTTTTTGACGATGTTCCACAGCGTGCCGGTATCAATGAGGTCGCCGGCCAATGAAATGCCCTCGTTGTACATGATGTCGAATTCGGTCGTGCGGAAAGGCGCGGCCACTTTGTTTTTCACGATCTTCACCTTCACGCGGTTGCCGATGATCTTTTCGCCCATCTTGATCTGCGCGGCGCGGCGAACCTCGATGCGAACCGACGAGTAGAACTTGAGCGCCATGCCGCCGGTGGTGGTTTCCGGTTTGCCGAAGAAGACGCCGATCTTCATGCGCGTCTGGTTGATGAAAATAAGGCAGGTGTGCGACTTGGAAATGATGGCGGTGAGCTTGCGCAGGGCCTGGGACATGAGCCGGGCTTGCAGGCCCATGTGCGAGTCGCCCATGTCGCCTTCAATTTCGGCTTTCGGCACGAGCGCGGCCACCGAGTCGACGACGATCACGTCGACGGCGTTCGAACGGACGAGCGTTTCGACGATATCGAGCGCTTGTTCGCCGGTGTCGGGCTGCGAAATAAGCAGCTCGTTGACGTTGACGCCGATCTTGCGGGCGTATTCCGGATCAAGCGCGTGTTCAGCGTCGACGAAAGCGGCAATCCCGCCCTGGCGCTGCACTTCGGCGACCACGTGCTGGGCGAGCGTCGTTTTGCCGGACGCTTCCGGACCGAAGACCTCGATGATGCGGCCGCGCGGAAAGCCGCCGACCCCTAACGCGATGTCGAGCGACGGGCAGCCGGTGGGGATGGCGTCAACGATGGTTTTATTGGCTTCGCCGAACTTCATGATCGAGCCTTCGCCGAACCGTTCCTTAATTTGATTCATGGCCTCCATGGCGGCCGCGAGTTTTGGATTGACGTCTTTTTTTGCCATACGAACTAGGGGTTAGGGTTTGGGGGTTAGGGTTTAGGCCAAAGGAACTAGCAAAATTCTAATCCCTAATCCCTAATCTCTAATCCCTCGACCTATTGAGTTACAACTACCCTCCTGTAAATAATATTCGGTTTGGCGAACTTCTTCGTCGCAACAATAGTAATGACATTTGCGCCGGTGCGCAAGTCCATGTCTTCCTTAAAACGGCCGTCAACCGTGAGCGGGACGTCGGCGCCGTTGGCCGTGACCGCGGCGCCCGGTTCGGCGCGGCCTTCAAGCGTGATCCGATGCGAGCCGGTCAGGAGGTTGGCGGTCGGCGAAACAACGGTCAAGGACGGCGCTTCGGTCACCCGCAGCACTTCCCAAACGACGACGCCGGCAAAGACGGCAAGGCAAGCGATGATGATCGCGAGGCGCATGATGCGATGCGGCGCCACCATGGCGGCGCGGCTGATCGGTTGGGGCGGGATGGTCTGGGACATGGTGGGTCCCCTCCGGGGACAGGACTAAATACTAAACATTAAATATTAATATTTAATGTTTAGTATTTTATAATTTAACGTTTATGCGTTTTCAGAATCGTCCTCTCCGGGACCTTCGCCGATCTCATCGACAAAGACCGTCGGCGAACCTGCCGATTCATCGACCGGGATCCCCGAGACGTCGCCTTTTTTGACGAGAATGGCGCGCGGCTTGGCGCCTTCGCCGGGGCCGATCACGCCTTGCGTTTCCATGAGGTCCAAGAGGCGCGCGGCGCGGGCATAGCCGACCTTAAGGCGGCGCTGCAGGAGCGAGGCCGAGGCTTTGCCGGCGGCCACCACCAGGTTGCGCGCTTCGGGCAGCAATTCGTCCTCGGAATCGTCGTAGGTTTCGCCCGACGGGCCGACCGTCTTGGGGCGCTCGACAATGTCGTTACGGTATTCCGGCTCTTCCGCCGTGCGCTCTTTCAAATATTCGACGACGCGGGTAATTTCGTCATCGCTCACGTAGGTGCCTTGAATACGCTTCGGTTTCGAGAGTTCGGCGGTGGTGTAAAGCATGTCGCCGCGGCCAAGCAATTTTTCCGCGCCGGAAGTGTCGATGATCGTGCGCGAGTCGGTCGAGGTGGCGACGGCAAAAGCGATGCGCGCCGTGATGTTGGCCTTGATGAGGCCGGTAATGACGTCAACCGACGGGCGCTGTGTGGCGACAATGAGGTGGATGCCCACGGCCCGCGCCATTTGCGCGAGGCGCACGATCGAGCCTTCCACTTCTTGCGCCGAAGTGGCCATGAGGTCGGCAAGTTCGTCGATCACCACGACAATGTAGGGGAGGCGCTCCAGGGCGTTCTCCGCTTTGCGTTTTTCCATTTCATCGACTTCCTTGTTGAACGAGGCAATGTCGCGCTTGCCGATTTTGGCGAGCAGCGTAAAGCGGCGTTCCATTTCGCCAATGCACCATTTGAGCGAATTGATGATCTTGGGAACTTCGGTGATGGCGGGGGTGAGCAGGTGGGGGATGCCGTTGTAGCAAGGCAGTTCGACGCGCTTGGGGTCGATCATGATGAATTTGAGGTCGTCGGGCCCCATGCGGTAGAGGAGCGAAATGATGATCGAGTTCAAACAGACGGTTTTGCCGCTG
>JAHFIF010000010.1:8590-17988 GCA_023246535.1 bacterium | reverse complement strand
AAAGATGGAATCGATAGCGATGACGCCGATCTCCTTTTCCTTTCCGCGATCTTCAGTCGTGACAAAGCCGCGGCCGCGCGAGACGATGATCTCCATTTCCAGTTCGCCGTTCTCGTCGGTGATGGTGGCAATGTGGAGGTCGGGGTTGGCAATTTCCACTTCGGAGTTGGCCTGAATGTCCTTGGCCTTCACTTTGCCTTCGCCGGTCTTCTTCAGGGTCAGGCGGACCGGTTCGTCGGAGTGAACGCGCAGGCGGAGCTGCTTCAGGTTCAGGATCAGTTCCAAAACATCTTCTTTGATGTTCGGGATGGCGGCAAATTCGTGCTGGGCACCCGTGATCTTAACGGCGGTGACGGCGGCACCCGGAAGCGACGACAAAAGGACGCGACGCAGCGCGTTGCCTAACGTCGTGCCGTAGCCTTGGAAACAAGGCTCGACAATGAGCGTCGCCTGGTTCTTTTCAGGACCGGGCGTTAACTCTATCTTAGTTGGAAGTCTGATCGGTTCCATACGGTTATTTAAAGTAAGGAACGAATTATCGGGAGTAAAGCTCGATGATCTGCTTGGGATCGAAGAGCGGAGCCGCATCGGCCGCCTTTGGCATGGCGACGATCTTGGCGGTCAAATTGTCCAGGTCGAAAGTCAGCCAGGCCGGGAGTTCTTGATTGGCGGAAAGTTTTTCCTTGATGCCCTCGAAGATCTTGGATTTGAGGGATTGCGGGCGGACGCCGATCACGTCGCCGACGCGGATGGCAATGGACGGAACGGTGACCTTGCGGCCGTTGACCGTAAAGTGGCCGTGGCCGACGTACTGGCGCGCCTGGTCGCGGGTTTTCCCGACGCCAAGGCGGTAGATGACGTTGTCGAGGCGGGTCTCAAGGCAGCGCAGCAAAACGTCCGAAGAATTCTCGCGGGAACTCTGGGAAATTTCAACGTATTTGCGGAACTGGCGTTCGAGCAAACCGTAAATCTTTTTGGCCTTTTGCTTTTCAATAAGCTGGATGCCGTAGCCGGTCAGGCGGGTGCGCGAAGTCGGCCCGTGAACGCCGGGTTTGAACGGGCGGCGAGCCACCGGGCACTTGTCATTGCTGCAGAGCTTTTCACCGACGCGGCGGCAGAGTTTATGTTTGGGTCCAAGATTTCTTCCCATAGGATTAGACGCGGCGCGGCTTGCAAGCGCGCGGCCCGTTGTGCGGAATAGGAGTGATGTCCTTGATTGAAAGCACGGAAATGCCCTGGGCGTGCAACGCGCGCAATGCGCCGTCGCGGCCCTGGCCAACGCCCTTGATCAGAATGTGGGCTTCGTTCAACCCCATCGGCTTGATCTTTTCCGCAACGTCGCGGATGACCATGCTCGCGGCGTACGGCGTGGCCTTTTTGGGGCCGCGGAAGCCGAGATGGCCGGAGGTGGACCAAGCGAGAACGTTGCCGTGGAGATCGGAAACAGTGACCACGGTGTTGTTGTAGGTGGCTTGAATATGAAAACGGCCGGTCGTCACGTGCTTAACGGCTTTATTCTTTTTGGCGCGCGGCTTGGACTTGGACTTATCGGCGACGCCTTCGGTTACTGTTGTCTTTTCTTCTTTAGGCATGTGGGGTCAGTTTATGTCTTTTCAAGCTTGGTGCGGCCGCTACCCATGGTGCGGCGGACGTTGCCGCGAACGGTGCGGCTGTTGGTCTTGGTGCGCTGGCCGCGCGCAGGCAAGCTCTTGGCCAAGCGCGAACCGCGGTAGGAACCAATGTCCTTCAAGCGCTTGATGTTGCCCATCACTTCGCGGCGCAGTTCGCCTTCAACCTTAATGTTCTTTTCGATGTGCGAGCGAAGCAAGTTAACATCGTCTTCCGAAAGGTCCTTGACGCGGATGTTGCCGTCAACCTTGGTTTCGCCCAAGACCTTCTTGGCGGTCACTGAGCCGATGCCATAGATATAGCAAAGCGCGAATTCGAGCTTTTTATTTGGTGGGAGAGTAACGCCGGCGATACGTGCCATAGGTTAACCTTGTCGCTGTTTATGCTTCGGCGTTTTTTTGCAGATGACAAAAAGACGCTTACCGCGTTTGATTAAGGCGCACTCGGCGCAGATTTTTTTGACTGAGGATCTGACTTTCATGGTATATAAAAAAAGACGTCAATAGCGGTAGACGATCCGGCCTTTGGTCAAGTCATATGGCGTCATCTCCACTTTAACCTCATCACCGGGGAGAAGACGAATGCGATTCAAACGCATCTTGCCAGACAAAAAGCCGAGGATCGTTTGACCTGTTTCAAGCTTTATTTTAAAGGTCGCCGCAGGAAGAAGTTCTTCAACTGATCCGCGGGCCTCGATGACATCCTTCGTGGATGCTTTATCTGTCATGGATTCTAACAACAACTAATTTAATTGGCAAGTCTGCCAACTTGATTAATATATTAAGCGAAAATAATGATATCGTCAAGGGGCAAGGACGTGGCTTGGTTAAGCCGTTTTACGGCTCAACAATCGCCCTTATGCGGCGAACGCCGGCGGAAACCGCTTCTTCTTTCACAATTTTGACCGTTCCGACCTCCAGGGTGTGGGTAACATGCGGGCCGCCGCAAACCTCTTTGGAGAAGTCGCCGACCCGATAGACTTTGACCGTTTCCGGGTACTTGTTCTTGAAGAAGGCCAGCGCGCCCTCGGCGACCGCTTGCTTGAACGACATTTCGGCCATGGTAACGGCATCATCCTTGGCAACCTCGTCATTAACGATCTTTTCGACCGCGGCGATCTGCTCGGCCGTCATTTTTTGCGGGTAGGTGAAGTCGAATCGCAGGCGTTCCGGCGTAATGTCCGAACCCTGCTGATGCACTTCCTCGCCCAGCACTTGGCGCAAGGCCTTGTGCAACAAGTGGGTGGCCGTGTGCATGCGCGTCACCTTTTTCACTTCTTCCTCGTTCGAAGCTTTAACTTCGCCGGTGAGAATGAGTCCGTGCCCGCCGAATTTTCCGGCCGAGCCGGCTTTGGAAATTTCCTGGTGCTCTTTCATGAGGCCGGTCGCCCGGTTTTGCAAAGCGGCGCGATCGTAGGCAAAGCCGCTTTCATCCAAGAGGTCGAAGGTCGCGTCGAACGGCAGGCCGGACGACTGATAAAGGTCAAAAGCGTTTTTCGCCATGGCGTCGACAAAAGTCGCCGGGTCATTCTTGGCGTTGGCGAAAAGTTTGTTGAATTTATTCAAGCCGTCTTTGAGCGTGTTGGCGAATTTGTCGTATTCTTTTTGGAGTTCGTCCTTGACGACGGAAAGATTTTTGACGATCTCGGGATAGGCGCCGCCATAGTTGGCAATGACCGTTTCGGTGCGGTTCAGAAGATCGGTTTTTGACAGACCGAGCTTTTGCGAGTGCACGACCAGGCGGCGCATGATGCGGCGCAGGATGTAACCGCGATCTTTGTTCGACGGCGTGACGCCGTCGGCGAGCAGAAAGACGGTCGACCGCAAATGGTCGGCAACGATGCGCGCGCTTTTCTTGTTGTCATTCTTTAAGATGTCGCCAAAGACGGTCTGAAACGCGTCGGTGTCGTAAATGGAGGCGGTTTTCTGGACAATGGTGACCAGGCGCTCGAAACCCATGCCGGTATCAACGCCCGGACTTGGCAACCGATCGAGCTGGGCCTTGCCCGCCAAGAGGTCTTCGCGCGACGAGGAACATAAAAATTCGTTAAAAACGATATTCCAAACTTCAACATCTTTGCCCTCGGAAGTTTTGCAATAAATTTCCGTGGTCGGTCCGCATGGGCCCTTCGAGCCGGTCGGTCCCCAGAAAACGTCCTCCATACCTTCTTCGCGCACGTCATTTACGCCTAATGAATTCCAAATGGCTTTCGATTCCAAGTCTTTCGGCACGACGTCGGAGCCTTTAAAGATCGTTACGTAAGAGATTGGCAAACCGACGACCTTGGTGATGAATTCGTGCGCGTAAGAAATGGCTTCTTTTTTGAAGTAGCCGCCGAAACTGAAGTTGCCAAGCATTTCGAACATCGTTAAGTGCGTCGCATCCCCTACCTCGTCGATGTCCGAAGTGCGGAAGCATTTTTGGACCGAGGCGGCGCTGCGGCCGATCGGTTGGCCAATCGACGGATGAACGGTCGTGGTCGGATCAAGTTCGGCGTAATACGGCTTAAATTGCTGCATGCCGGCGGTCGTGAGCAGGACCGACGGATCGTCGGGGATAAGCGAAGACGACGGCACGATCGTGTGGCCGTGCGCTTTAAAAAATTCCAGGAATTTTATTCGGATCTCGTTGCTGGTCATCATAGATAATCATTCTACGCAAGCGGCAAAGGATGAGCAAGGGTCAGGTGGTCGACGCCGTGTTCGGCGAATTCCGCTTCGTAGCGGCGCGCTTGGGATTCGATGATGGCGTCATACTCGGCGTCGGAAAGCGCCGCGATCTCCTCGGGGGTTTTTACGAAGCTGAGATCGCGCGAGGCCAGTTCGTCGGCGAGCGTGGTTTCGAAATTTTCATCGTCGTAGGCGTCGATCTCTTCATGCAACGCGCGCAAGATGAGATTGTTGAGTGTTAGTTTGCCGTTGTCGTCCATGATCATCCCGTCGAGCCCGGCCGCCAGGCCGCATTTGAGCAAGATCTCTTCAAGCTCATCAAGTTCCGGCGCGCCGCGAACATGGCCCGCCAGATGGACGGACTCGAGCAAGGTGATGAATTGTTCGCGGTTGAGGTCGAGGTTCATATGGTTTATAAAACATGAAGCATTAAGCGGAAGCCGGAATGCTTTATGTCGCGTGTTGCATTAGAGTATTACCGCCGATCCCAGACAGACGTCGCCGGCGTAGAAAGCGGCGTATTGGCCCGGCGTCACGGCTTTCTGGTCCTCTTTGAAGGCCAGGCGCAGGCGGGCGGTCTCTGATTGTAGCGTGACGGTGCATGATTGCAAGGCTTGCCGGTAGCGCAGCCGCACGGCGCATTCAAGGGGAAAAACCGGTTCTCCCGTTATCCAATGCGCTTCGACGGCTTCAATTTCGTTCCTAAAAAGGGCCGGGTCATAGGCGCGCGCAACGACCAAAGTATTGGTCGCGACAATCTTTTGCGCCACATAATACGGCTCCCCGCCGGCTGCCGCGGCAGCCGTCCCGAGTCGCGCCGAGGGATCCGCGTCTGTCAGATGGCCAAAGCCGTGCCGCTGGCCGATGGTGTAGAACGGCAAGCCGCGATGTTCGCCGACAATCTTTCCTTCGGTATCAACGATCGGTCCGGGCGCGGAAACGACCTTGTCCTTCATGAAATTTTCAAAATTGCGTTCGCCGATGAAACAAATGCCGCTCGTCCCCTCTTTGGCGGCCACATGCAAACCGATCTGGCAGGCAATGGCGCGCACCTCCGGCTTGGTTAATTCGCCGATCGGAAAAAGCGTTCGTGACAGCTGTTCTTTGGTGAGGCGCGAAAGAAAATAGCTCTGATCCTTTTCTGGATCGCGGCCGGTCAAGAGTTTGCCGTTCTCTTGGCGCGCATAATGCCCGGTCGCGATAAACGCGGCGCCAATTTTATCAGCGATCGCGCTGAGCGCGACAAATTTAACGAACGGGTTGCAGAGAACGTCGGGATTAGGATTGATCCCGCGGTTCAAACCTTCGATGAACGGCGCAAAAACGCGGTCGCGATATTCTTTTTCGTGATCAACGGTCTGAAACGGCAGATCAAGCTTGGCGGCGATCCGCATGGCATCCTCGCGATCGCGCAGCGCCGGACATACGCCGTTCTCGTCCGGCTCGGTCCAATTCTTCAAATAGACGCAAAAAACCTCGTATCCCTGCTCTTTCAAGAGATGCGCCGCCACCGCCGAATCAACGCCCCCGGAGAGTCCGAGAACGACCCCTCGACCCGGCTCGGGGCATGCTTTTTTATGGTTTAATTCGCTATTCATTCGAAAAATAATATCATACGCCGCGCGTTTATTCAAGCCGCCGTCCGGATGCCGACCGGGCCGCGGCCGGATTTCAGCCAAAATAAAGACCGACGGAGAAAATCCGTCGGTCGAGAAATAACGCAGTCGGTCAATAGTCTTTTCGGAAGGCGTCGAAGGCGTTAACGGCGACGTTCAGCAGCTCTTCTTTGAGACAGAGCTCATCGCAGAGCATCATGCGTCGATAGCCGATATCGATGAGCCAGGCGATCTCCAGAAAGTCGGCGCATGACGGAACAGGGTCGTATATCCTTTCGAGCAGCACGCGCGGTTCGACAATCCGTCCTTCGCCGCGTTCGATCGTTTTTCGAAGCGCTTCGGGAACGGGATTGAAGATGGTCGTAAGCGGCAGGCGCGAGCTGATCTCGGGCCCTTTGCCGGTTTCAACCACCAGTCGCAATGCCGTTCCCACCGTGTCGAAGACCGTCGAAAGCAAGAGTCGCGAGGCGACCACCGCCTCGGGGTCCTTGTCGATGATGAGCCGCAGCGCTTTTGTAATTTGATGCGGCCGGTCGATCTCGACATACAAATCGCCGCGGGCGGCGACGAGCGTCAAGTTCGGCCGTTTGACGAATTGGTCGGCAACGAACGCGAGTCCTTGCCGGGATTCGATCTTGAGCATGACCTCGGCATCCGTACCGACCAGTTCCAGGAACCGGTCGATGTCGGACTGTTCTTCCACGTATGAGAGGAACCAGCGCTTAAAACCGAAGGCTTTGACCTTTTCGATCTTGGCCAATTCGCCATCGGTGAAGAGCGGACCGTGAACGACCAGGCTGTGGTGCCTGATATGCAGCGATTCGCCGGCTTTGACCACATAGCGCGGTCCGCCGTCGAAAATTAGCCGCCGGCCGCCATCCTCGATCCGTTTCAAGAGCGCAAAGTCGGCTCCGGCTTTGAATAGGACCACCGTCGGCGTTTTGACGCTGATCGGATGGTTGAGGACGACCTCCAAGTGGTGAGCGTTCGGAATGACCTCGGCGACCCGCATTTGCCGTCCTTTGATGTCGTACCAAAGCGGGTTGGCCGGCGCGAGCTCGCTAATGGTTGCGAGCTCGCGGTCGAGTTCCGGACTGCTCATCATGGCGCTGTTCAGCCTGATACCGCCCAGCCGCCGATCGTTGGCAAACCGCGGGAAGTGCGGAAAGCTGGGCCAGAGGGTCACCATGAGCTCAATGGCATTCATGAGCGCGCCTCAGGCCAGATCGTCGGACTTTTTGCCGCCGCCGGTTTTGAACATCGTCGATTGGCCGGCCGCTTTCAGCTGGCGCGGTTTTTTCGGACCGGACGCGATGGAAGCGGCGTGGATGGTTTTGAGCGCCCGGTAGACGGTCGCCACCTGCTCCGCGGTTTGCCGGCCTTCGATCTCCTCGCGGAAATAGTCGATCTTGTTCGATTCTTTGGCGAGAATGCCGAAGATGACGTCGACGACGCGATCGGGTTCGGGCATGTCGGCGATGTGCTCGCTGTCCACGTACTCCAGCCATTTTTTGTGGACGCGCGCCGTGATCGACGAGTCGTAGCCGCCGCCGTAAGGCTGCAGGATCACGTAGACCGAGAATTTCTTCTTGAGTTCGTCAAAAATGTCCTTGGTCGAGATCGCGTTCTTCAGTTTGACATGGACCAGCTCGGCTGTCTCGGGATCGACCTCTTCATACGGCATCTCGTCGGTGATGATGACGAGCACCGGACCGACGGCGTTGGGCATTTTGACGCGGCGTGCATAATAGAGCGCCAGCAGTTCGGAATTCTCATGGATCGTTCCGCCGCCGCCGGCCTCCATGACCAATTCCTCGAACCGGGTCTTGAGCATTTGGCCCTTGGCAAAGGGCCGGGCTTGCGCCGGGTAAGTTTCGCCGTTCGGCACGTCGCCGAAGGCGCCGACACTGACCTCGACGTCCGGGCCGAGATATTCGGTTCGCGCTTCGTGGATAAGGTAAGGACCCTTGCTCACGAAGATTCCCGGGGTTTTCTTCATCGACTCGGTTTCGTCGCAAAGCAGGCAGAGCAGTTTTTCCGCCTTGCTTTCCAGATGATCAGGCAGCAAGTCGCCGATCGTTTTGCCGCTTGACCGGGCGTTGTCGTAGCTGCGGCCGGCATGCACTTCATAGGCCTTCCGCGCGCTGCTGAAATCGTGATCCGGCACGTAACTCGATGATGTTTCGTAGTCACCGTTCTCTGACATGGCGTTCTCCTTTTTGCAACGGTTAGATGTCGATCTTCAACGGCTTGGTCCCGCCCGAATGGGCGTGGCCGAACGATTTAATGCGGATCGCTTCGAATTGTTCGTAGAGGTTGTCTTCTTCCCAGACCCGGGGCCGATCGAGCGGCTGTTTCGCCGTAATGCTGCTGATGAAATCGCTAAGCGGTTCGGGAACCGAAGCGGGAATGCGCCGGTTCGCCAGATGGTCGGCGCTGCCCGAAAGGGCATAGATCATGGTCATGCCCAAACTGTAAAGGTCGGATTCGGGGATGAGGACCTTGCCGGCCAGCTGCTCCGGCGGAGAAAACAGGTCGGTATAGCCTTTGGATTCGTCGCCGCGCTTGGGCTTGATCATGGCTAGACCTAGATCAACAAGCACGACGGTTCGGTCCAGCGGCTGAATGATGATGTTCTGCGGCTTGATGTCGCCATGGATGATGCCGCGCACATGCAAATACATGAGCGCGTTGAGGATGCGGTGCGTGATCCACGCCACGTGCTCGGCTTCCATCCGACCGTATTTTTCGATGATCTTCGCCAAGGTGGGGCCTTCAATGAAGCTCATGACCAAGGCGAGGCTCTCGTCGTCCAACCGCACCAGGTCGCGGACGGCCGGAAAAGAGAAATGCCGCAGGTCCCACATGGCTTTGGCTTCCTCGATCAGGATGGCATCGCTTTCCGGCGAAATCTCGGAGCAGTGTTTGATGCAGACGGGCTCGCCGGTGAGGAGGTGCAGGCCTTTGTAGGTTTTTCCAAAACCGCCCTCGGCGATCTTTCCGGTCACGCGGAAACTGCCGATGATTTTGCCGCTGCGATCGTTTCGCTCGCGGTCGTAGCGTTCGCGGGCGGCGGCATTGGAAAGAATGTCATAGGCTTCGGTGATCGCCGTTCGCCGGTCGGCGAAACGGCGGTGTTGAAGAAGCACGCGGTAAGCGGCTTCGATAATTTCAGGGTCGGCTTTGCGGTGAACTTGCAAAGCGCCATAGTGATCGACCGGGGTTGGAGCGGGCGTTCTTTTGCTCATTTAGCACTCCGTTTTTGCATGGTTAATTTTGTCAAAAACCTATCTGTGCCTTATCATTTGGCACAAAGAATGTCAATTTTAAAGCAAAAATGACGGTTTTAGACCGTCATTTTTTTGCAATCTTGAAATTATCGCGCGGCGGCGTATTGGATATCGTTCGAATATGCCTGCTCCTGGGCATTGACCCAGGCGTCGCTCGCGTCGGCAGCATCAGCGGCCAGCTGGTTCTCGATCTG
>JAHFIF010000010.1:6096-8580 GCA_023246535.1 bacterium | reverse complement strand
CGACGCTTTCGGCCTCGTCAAAGCGGCGGTCAATTAACACCTGTTGCGCCTCGGCTTTGGCTTGCGGGTTGGTTTGGATGCCGACGTAAGCTGTTTCGCTGGCGCGTTTAATAGGATAAAGCAGGTTGCCCGGATTAACTTGCTGGGCGGCAAAAACCGTTCCGCCGGTTCCCAGGATCAGAAATGCGCCAAAACCAACGGCATAGCGCCAAGCAAATCCGCGCTGAACGCTAAACGCATCGGCCCGGATCGCCGCCATGACATTCTCCTTTATGTGCGACGGCAAAACCAGCGCGTCTTCGCGCAGTTTGCCGAGCATTTTGTCTAAGCGGTAACTCATGGCTTTATTGGCATTACTTCTTTAAGCGATTTTAGCGCGCGATGGACGCGCACATAAACCGCATTCGGACTCACATCAAGCGCTTTGGTGACTTCCTCGATCTCCAGTTCATCGATATAGCGCATTACCAGCACATCGCGAAATTCCGGTTTGATTTTGGAGAGCGCTTCCGCCAAGGCGGCTTTATCAAATTCATGATCCAACATGACAGTAGCGCGATCGTGTTCATCGGGCCGGTCATAGGCGGTAAGATCGTCGGTCGGAACGTCGGCAGTGCTTTTGCGGCGGTAGTGATCGGTTAGAGCATTCTGCGCGGTGGTATAAAGAAACTGCTTAAGGTAGGTGATCTTTTTTCCTGATTTGACATACTCCCAGACCTTTAAGAACGTTTTTGACGTCAGGTCCTCAGCGGTTTCTTTATTCGGGGCCCGATAAGAAAGGTGTCGCAAGATTAACGGCGCATAACGGTCATATGCGGCAGAAAAAGCTTCGTGATCGCCGCGCTGAATACGGTCGGCAAGCAAAGCATCGGTCAATTTTGTCCACGCATTCGCCATAGTTGACGCGAGTTTATCAATAATCTTACCGTAGAAACCTTACTCTACCAACGGTTAAAGTCAACCATTGGCAGGTTTCGCGTCACTTTCGTCAATTTTCTTTAGTTCCGGGGGTTTGGGGCGAGGCGGGGGTGGTGATTTTAAGGCGGAAAGAGAGATGCTTGGCGGCATTTGCGGCGGTTGCGGTTGAGGCGCGGTCCGCATAACCGGCGCCGGAGCAACGCTGCGCACAACCGGTCTTTCGGTTTGTCGTGGAACAAGAGCGGGCGCAGCCGGAGCGACGGAACGGATTACGGGCGGAGGCGGCGTCGCGACCGAGCGGATGACCGGTCGCTCCTGATAGTGTGGTTGTACTGGGGCTGGAGTCGGCGGTGTTGCTGGTTGCGGCGCGGCTGGTGCGGACAAGACCGGTGCGGGCGGGGCATTTTGAACGGCTGTGCTGAAAGCGTCGTCAGGCCTCGCGGCATGGCTTCCCTCGGTCAACTCGGGACTTCGCGGCGCGGCCGCTGGCGCCGCCGGCGGCGGTTGGGGCAAAGCAACCGAGCGGATGACCGGTGCGGTCGAGCGGACCGGCGTGGCGGCGCCGGAACGGACCAATTCCAAACAATCTTCGCAATAGATCGGACGGTTGGGATCGAACTTGAAACCGACGGAGAATTTCTTGCCGCAGCGCGAACACGTGGCCTCAAACGACGGCTTGTTGGATTTCTTGGGCCGTGAATCGGTATCCGGCTCGTCCCCTTCTTCCGGTTCGCTCCATTTGATGACCTTTTCTTCGATCACGGCGCGCGGCACGGCATAACGTTCGCGCGAAACCTTGATCACCTTTTCATTGTTTCCGGTGGTCAGCGCGAACGGCGGCAAGGTGTTGGCGGAAAAAGGATTGGACGAAACGCCGTCGATCATCAGTTTTAAATAGATCTGGAACTTGGTGAGGTTGACCAGGTCTTGGATGGTAAAGGTCGGCATGAATTCGTTCTCCATGAATTCGGCGTCCTTGGCGCCGACGCGATAGATGATCATGGTGCCGACGTTGCCGAAAATGGCCGGACGCACGGTCTCTTCATCGAGCTGTTCAATGTATTGATGCGCGACGATCAGATTAAGGCGGTATTTGCGGGCCTCGGACAAAATGTTAGCGAACGATTCGGTGGCGAAGTTTTGGAACTCGTCGACGTAGAGATAAAAATCTTGGCGCTCTTTTTCCGGAATGTCGACGCGCTCCATGGCCGCGAGCTGAATTTTGGTGATGAGCATGCCGCCGATCAATTTGGAGTTGTCCTCGCCGATGCGGCCTTTGGCCAAGTTCATGATCAGGATCTGGCGATTGTCCATGATGGAGCGGATGTCGATGGTCGACTTAACCTGAGCCAACATGTTGCGGATGATCGAGGCCGAAAGGAATTGGCCGACCTTGTTTTGAATGGCGGCGATGGCTTCTTTGCGGAATTTGTCTTCCCAAACGTTATATTCGTCGACCCAGAAAGCTTTGACGACCGGGTCTTTGATCGCGGCGACGACGCGGGCGCGGAAACCTTTGTTGGTGAGCAGGCGGTTGATGCCCAAGAGCGTCGAGCCGGGATAGTC
>JAHFIF010000010.1:0-6086 GCA_023246535.1 bacterium | reverse complement strand
CATGAGGCCGGAAGCGACCAGGTGCTTGTGCGACTCCTCGACCGCTTCCAAGATATTGAAACCAACCGGATACTCCATGTCCGACGGGTTGAAATAGACAACGTCGTTGATGCGGTGCGAGGGAATGCACTCGATGACGTGCTCGGCAAAGTCGCCGTGCGGGTCGACCAGGCCGACGCCATGGCCGGCGTAAATGTCGGCCATGACCATGTTCTCGATGAGCGTCGTCTTGCCCATGCCGGTCTTGCCGACAACGTAAACATGCCGGCGGCGATCGTCGGTTTTGATCCCGAATTTGCGCGAAGCGTTCCGAAAGTTCGTCGAGGCGAACGGGATCACTTCGTTTTCGTGGTCGTGCGTATATGGAGGAGGGGGCATGTTGCTCGGTTTTGGGTTAAATGTTAACGATTAATTTTTAATAATTAACATTTAATATTTAACGTTTGATGTTTGTGCGGCTTTTACACGGTTGGCAAACCTGGCGGCGGCGCGCCGCCATCGCCGGCCGGGGCCGGCGGTTCGACCTTGGCCGGTTTGGGCGGGCGTTTCGGTTTGGACCACTCGCCTTCGGCCATGCCGCCCAATTCGCGCGGCGCTTGCGGCAGACCGGCCGGCGGTTCGGCGCGGCGGGATTCGGTCTTTTTGACCAGCGGCGCTTTAGTCGTAATGATCGGGAAATGCCAAATGGTGGCCAGTTCGGTGACGTTCAAAACGCTTTTGGTGGCGCCGTCGCCGGAACGCTTGATGTATCGCGATAGCATGCGGCGTTTCTTATCGTTCAAGGTCCAGCGCAGCCAAAAATAATCGTCTTGCGTCATGACGGGAACGTATGGCGAAAAAGCGTTTGACCCCAAAGCGTTGAATTGGTTCAACGAACCCTTGATCGCCGGATAAATGCGCGGAATGAACTTGATCTTCTTGGGCGCGATATAGACGATGCGGATCTTGCATTTAAACCCGGGCTTAGCGATCTTTTCGGCCACGCCCTCCATGGTGACCTTGAGGTCGGGCGTCATCATGAGCATTTTGAACATCGAGCTGTCGTCCTTCTTTTTAACCGCTTCGCCCGGGGTAATGACGCTGCCGTGGATCATGGCATCGCTTAAAATGCCCATGGGGACGCCGGCGATCTTCGCGAGCATGCTGGGCTTGGGCACCTCCTTAATGCCGGCCATTTTTTTGATATATTTTTCGCCGGCTTTTTTCCAATCGTTATTGCTCGGCGTCGTCGCCAAAATTTGCAGCCAAACTTGTTCTTCCGGACGGATCTTGGAAAGCGATTCCAGCATGGTGCCGAGCGGGTCCTTGTATTCACCGGCCAATTTTTCTTCAAATTCGTCGTGCGTCCGGATGGGGAAATAATCGGCATTTTTCAGTTTGAATTCCGAGCCGAACAGATCAAGCGCTTCGCCGTCTTTGGGCGGGAAGGTCATGGTCTTAAAGGGCGAAGCATAGTCTTCGACCTCGTTGATCTCGGCGTCCGGGTACTGGGAAAAAACAGCCGATTCCACCAGGTCGCGGAAGCGGACTTCTGTGCGGACGTAAAATTGCACGTAGCCGCCGTGCGAGCAAATCTCAAAAGAAAAGGTCGGCTGCAGTTTGCCGTCGCGCCACTTGCCGATAAAATCCACCGACGCGCTGGCGCCGTGAATGTGCGTAAAAACGTTCTCCACCGCTTCTCGCGCCACATGAGCCACACTTCTTTGAGTCCCCACAAACAAACAATGACAAAAGGGATCCAGCCGCCAAGAACAAATAAGCGACCCACTATTTGAAAGGGGTTGCCGCTCGCAAAATCGAGCAATTGGTTGACGTCGATCGTTATAAATTGGAAGAACATGTGGGTATTGTTTGCCTAGCTTAGCATAAAAATAGGAATAAATCAATCGCAAATATCGATTGACTTATGGTTCGGCACGCTCACCATATTGTCGAATATCAAATTAAAAAGCCTAAGAATGGCGAAATTTTCTCACAAAAAAATCATTGACTAGGCATCGTCGGAATCGGCTTCCGCTGTTTCGTCTGTCTTTTCTCCTTCATCCTCATCCCCTTCCTCAACGGCGCGCTCCTCGTCGAGGATGTCCACGGCCGCGCCGGCGTCCTCGTTGCCGAGCCCCTGTCCCTTCATGAGTTCGGCGATCTCTTCGCTAATTTCTTTGTCCTCCAACTCTTCTTCGTCGATCATAGTGATGATCAAGATGATTTAATATTTATTTTCCGACCCGCTTGGTCCAGCCAAAAACTTTTTCGAAGTTATTGACCATGATGTCGAGGATGGTTGATTTGTGTTGCGGGGTCAATAAAATGAAGCTCCCCGATTTTGCGGTATTGCCGGCCTGATCGGTCGACTGCACCTGGTACTTATAAACCGTCCCGGGTTGGAAGCCAGTGACCACGACCGTGTGGCGGGTCGTCAGCGTCGAGTCGGATGGCGAAGCGACGAGCGGCGCTTTGGCGTTCAGACCCTCGGAATAAAAGACCTGCGACGTCGACGGTTCGTCCGTCTCCCAAGCGATGATCGTTTGCACGCGCGCGTCTTTGCCCGGGAAGAGCGTTGAGACGGGAGAAACCTTGAGGATGGTTGGCGCCACCGTGTCTTTTGAGGTGGAAAGATTCAGCGGGGCGCTTTGTTCTTTGTTCCCCTGCTCATCAAGCGCGTTCACAACAACGGTGTAAGCGGCGCCGGAATCGAGATTTTTCAGCGTATAGCTGTGGTCGCGGACGAACGAAGCGTCGCCCTGGGTCAAAGTCGGGCCGCCGGCGACGTTTTTAAACTGAATTTCCGTGCTCGTGGGAATATTGGTCGACCAGGTCAGCGTCGCCGTCACGTCTTTAACCTCGCGGGCTTTCAAAGCGGAGATGACCGGCAATTCGGAAGAAGTGGTGAAGGTCTTGTCTTGGCTGTGGGCCTCGGCGCCGATCAATCCCTTGGAGCGCACTTGGAAGTGGTAGGTGGTGGCCGGCAGAAGGTTTTCGAGCGTGACGGCATGAAGCATGGAGAGATCACCCGGGTTGGAAGCGACAGAAACATACGGTTCGGCCGATCCCGGCTTGAACGCGGCGTCGGCGGCAAAAGCAATTGCGCTTGTGGCGTTTTTGTCGGTCGTCCAGCTGATTTTGGCGCTCGCGCCGCTTATTTCAACTTTGGGTTCGACGCCGATAATGGCGGGCGGGCGGACAATGCGGCCGATGATCTGGTTGACCGTATCGACGAAGGAAGCTTCGGGGACGAACGTCAGGTCCGGATCCTTGAGCAGGTCGTCAAAGACGCCCATGATCCGCGCGCCGGGGGCTTGCGGCGGCTCCGGTTTGGCGGGCGCAACGGGTTCCGCCGGCGTTTCCGGCGAAGCGGGCGGCGTTGACGGGGTTGAAGGAATTTCCGGCGCCGTACCGTCAACGTTAAGGGTGGCAAAGGTTTGATCGGTTGAATAACCCTTGTTCCCTGACTCGTCGATCGACAAAAGTTTTAAGTGATAAACGGTGCCGGCGGCGAGTTGGCTCATGTTAACCGTGTGCGAAACGACCAGTTCGTCGGCCGAACCCTGGATCGCGCCATAGGAGGTCGTCGTGCCGTACTTGGCGATCGAAGATGAATATTTGTTGGTCAGCCAGGTAATGACGGCGGAATTTTGTTTGATGGAGGAAATTTGAATGTTGGAAAACGACGGCGGCGTCGTGTCGACGCGCGACACCGTATGCACGACCTTGCCGGCGACATCGGCCGTCGTAAAGACATAGCCGCCGCCTTGATTGTCGTTGGTTCCGGTATTTCCCGAGCTGTCGGCGGAAACCGCCTTAAAAACATAGGTCGTCAAAGGGGAAAGCCCCGTGATCGTGACGGCATGCTCGGTGGTAAGCGCGGCGTACGGACCGGCGCTCTGTCCGTACAAGACCGCGTCGGTCGTCAGGCTATAGAGGATCTGCGAACTCGCCGGTTCGGAGGTTGTCCACGTAATGACGGCCGAGGTGTCGGAAACCAATGCCGTGGCGACCGCCGTGATCGCCGGCGGCGTCGTGTCGTTGGCGGTCGTAAAATCGTAAAGCGCCGCGCCGTTGTCATCGGTCGCAATATTCGCCGAGGCGTCGGCCGATTGAACTTTAAAATAGTATTTGGCGTTCGGCAGAAGATCGACCAGCATGACGGAATGGTCGGTTCCGTAGTTCGCAAGCGAGCCGGTCGACAGTTCCGTTCCGGTCGTCGGTCCGTACAGGACGAAAGAATTGGCCGGTTCGTCAGTCGTCCAATGAACGGTCGCGCGGTTTAAGGAAATATTTTGCACGGACACGGCGGTAATCGCCGGCGGCGTCGTGTCGGCGGAAGTGGCCGTGGTAAAGGAGTAGCCGGCGCCGCCGTTGTCGTCGGTCGTCGCGTTGTTATAGATGTCGCGCGAAACGACTTTGAAATAATATTTCGTGCCGCCGTTTAACGCGGTGACAATGACCGAATGGCCGGAAACAAGCGTCGACGACACGGCCGTTTGCGAACCGTAATTCGTGTCCGTGCCGTAAACGACCTGCGAGGTGGAAGTTTCATCGGTCGTCCAAGTGATGACGGCCGAAACATTGGTGGTCAAAGCCGTCGTCACGGCCGTGATCGCCGGCGCGCCGTTGGAAAAATTCGCCGTCACGGAAAGGTTGGCGCTCACCGCGCTGTCGAGCCGCGGATTTTGCGTCGAGCCGTCGGTCCAGCTCACGAAGTGATAGCCTTGGGCCGGCACTGCCGTTACCACTTGCCCGGAGGCATTATAATTAACGTTCTGCGAAGCGATGCCGCTCAATGTTCCGTGCGCGCCGGCGGCATAGCTTAAATTATAAACGTTGATCGCAAAATTTGCCGTCACGTTAATGGCGTGAACGACGTAACGGTCGGTCCGCGGATTATCCAGCGAACCGTCGGACCAATTTACAAAATGATAACCGACCGCCGGCGTAGCCGTGACGGCGGACGCATCGGCCAAATAATCAACGGTTTGCGACGCCGCGCCGGTGATCGAACCGCCGGGTCCGGCCGCATAAGTAACGGCGTGCGGCACGGGCTGAAGCGGCATGATTTCCACGGCCGTATAATCGAGCCGGTTGGCAGGGTTGTAACCCGGTCCCGATAGCGTGACGTCGCCGCCCAGTCCCGAGCTGGTTTCGCGGATAAACTCCATCGAAAAGATGTTGGCGTAAGCTTCGGTATTAGCGCCCGGGTCGTCGCCTTGCCAATCGTAACTGCGCGTCCGTCCGGCGGCAAAAACCATTGATCCCGGCGTGGTGCCATGCATGGTAAACGCAATGCGGCCGTCGGCTTTGCCGTCATCAATCTTAACCCCGGCCGGCGAATTCGTTTCCACGCCCAAAAGCGATTCGGCGGCCATGCCCATGTATACGCCGCCGGGGATATGCGCCGTGACGGTCACGTTATTTAACGGTCCGGGCGAAGGCGCGCCCCAATATTCAACGTCGCGCCCCCAGCCCGGGTCTTCGGATTGGGCGCCGCCGGACAATTTGGTCCAAGTGAGTCCGCCGCCGGTTACCGAATCGGCGGCAATGCCGTTGTCGCCGGTGGCGGTGAAGCCGACCAAAATATACGAAGCTTTATCGGTCGTAACATTCACCGATACCGCCGGTCCGACATGATCGGCGGTGGCCGCCCATGGCCCCTGGTCAACGGTGACCGTTGGCACGGAGGGCGTAAAACCCTGGCGGAAATAGGAAATGACCGATGGCGCGCGATATTCGTTTTGCCAATTGTCTTTCGATTGATTCCTGGCCGCCGCGACAAAGGCATCGAAGGTCGCCGTCCCGCCGAGCGCGGCGTTATAACTGCCCAGCGTGCGCGTCGGGTCGACAAACGGTCCTTGGTTCGGCTTTTGCCATGAGGCGCCGTTATAAAGCGGATAGCCCCAATTGCGCGACGACGGCCAATTCCAAACGATGTTGTTATTAATATCGTTGAGGCCGCCGTTATTGACCATGGTCGGCGTTTCCATGGATAAACAGCTGTCTTGATTCGTCGAAGCCGAGTTGCAGCCGGCAATGATGTTATCGCGAACGCGCAAATTGTCATGACCGTTCCTTAGCCAGACGCCCCAACCGCG